>NZ_DDYV01000263.1:0-23553 GCF_002348205.1 Desulfobacter sp. UBA2225
GCGACGACTTCGCGACCCTCGGGGCTCCTCTTAGATACAAAACTGTATCAAAGAGGCTGTCTCTTTTCTGTATCATTTCGCATGTGTCATTTAGCACCTCCCCCTCAATACAGAGATAACTATTTATTATTACACAACATCACAACAAGCTTACAAATTGGCACAAGACTTGCTTTTTAAATATACAGAGTTTGAGATTAACTGCAAAAAACAGGAGGCTTATATGAGACTCAACGACATAAAAAAGAACTATAACCTGATAAATTCGGTAGACTGGGAAATGACCCCTGAAGAAGCCATTGCCCTGCATCTGGAATGGGGGCCTTTGCGTTCCCAGAGCTACTATAACTCCAGGGATAATAATAATGAAACCGTCTATTTTGTTATCAACACCTGGAAAAAAAATCCCATTCTGACCCTTGTCAGAAGAAAAGGGTTTGATTCCGAAGAACTTGGCACTTTTGATCTGCCCAAGGATGTTGCCTCGGAATTCATGCAGGGTATCGGCAAATACAAAGGCGTTTATGCCGTGGAAGGAAAAGTCAGAGAGTGGCTTAGAAAGGAACTTGACGCCTAATCCGACATCTATGTATAACCACCTGCGTTAAGTTTCCTTTTCCCGGGAACCGGAAGATGAACCCTCCTTACCATCCTCCGGTTCCTTTTTAATCAATCTTCTGCGTTTTTGATAAAATCCTTCACCATCATCGCGCCCAGTTCCATGGAGCGCTTGGTGGCGGCTTCAACGGCATTGATCAGGGTCGTGCGAAGCCCCCCCTGCTCCAGGGTGTGGATGCCGACAATGGCAGTTCCCCCTGGAGAGGCCACTCTGTCTTTGAGCTGGCCCGGGTGTTCCCCGCTTTCAAGAAGCAGGCGTGCCGCACCCAACACAGTTTGAGTGGATAGAAACAGGGAATCTTTTCTGGACAGCCCCATTTTTACGCCGGCATCAGCCATGGCATCCACAATGGTAAAAATATAGGCCGGGCCTGACCCGCTTAATCCGGTGAACGCATCCATGAGTATGTTTTCCTGTATAAATACGGTTTTTCCCACGGAATCAAAAACCGCCCGGGCCATCTCCACATCCCCTTCCTGGACAAACTGCCCCGCGCAAATCGCTGTGGCGCTCTCTTTGACAAAGGCACAGATATTGGGCATGGACCTGATCAGGCGCAGTTCCTTTTTAAGGCCTGCGGCGATGGCGGCCAAGGGCACGCCCGCAGCAATGGAAATCACAAGCTTGGATTTGTCCAGAGCTGGTGCCGTCTCCTTGAGCACGGAACCCAGAATCTGGGGTTTAGTGGCGTAGATAATGATTTCTGATTTTTCACAGACTTCAATATTGCTGGTCGTGGTCAACACGCCGTATTTTTCGTGAATATGCTTGAGCGTTTCGGGAAAAACATCCGAGCAGATGATATTTTCGGGTTTGGCTGCCTTGGACAACACAAGCCCGCTGACAAGGGCTTCTCCCATGTTGCCGCTTCCAATGAAGCCTATTTTTTTATCCTGAAGCATTCTGTCTCCTTTTGGGCTGAAGTAATATTAAGGAGCCTATACTATGGCCCAGCCTGAATTTGTGTCAAGGCAAATGTCATCCCGGCATGAGACAGCCACTGAGATTTCATTGAATTTTGCAAGAAAACAGCATTACACTTTGCACGAGCTTTGGAGTCTGATATTTTGAAAGCTTAAGTAAAAAAATAAAAAATCATTATTTAAAAAGAAAACAGAGGCTGCATGGGAGAAATTGTTGTTGCTTTACCGGCGCTGATTTTTGGACTGATTCTGCTGGTCTGGAGTGCAGAGCGCTTTATTAACGGGTCTGCGGTCACCGCACGGCATTTCGGCGTACCGCCGCTGCTGATCGGGATGGTGATCGTCGGTTTCGGCACATCAGCCCCGGAAATGCTGGTTTCCGCACTTGCCGCCTTGGAGAACAGTCCTGGTATTGCCATAGGGAATGCCTACGGGTCAAACATTGCCAATATCGGACTGATTTTAGGGATTAGCGCCCTGATCAATCCGATTATGTTTCACTCCAATATATTAAGAAAAGAACTACCCATCCTTACAATCGTCACGGGTCTTTCCATTCTTCTTTTAACAGACCTTCAAATCTCTTTGATTGATGGGATTATCCTGCTATTACTTTTTCTGGGGCTCGTACTCTGGACCCTCCAGCAAGGTATCCGTCAGAAGGCCGATACCATGGGCATGGAAATGGAGCGGGAGCTGAATTCAGACAAAAAAACTGTGGGCAGGGCTCTCTTATGGCTCGTTACCGGGCTGATTCTTCTGATCATCAGTTCACGGATTCTGGTCTGGGGAGCTGTGCAAATTGCAACGGCTTTAGGTGTCAGCGATATAGTCATCGGCCTTACCGTTGTTGCCCTGGGAACATCTCTTCCGGAACTTGCATCCTCGATCATTTCTGTGAAAAAAAGAGAGTACGATATTGCCCTTGGTAATATTCTAGGGTCCAATCTGTTCAACACATTGGCGGTTGTGGGAATCGCCGGTGTCATTCGTCCGTTTGAAATCCCTGCCGAAGCCCTTTTCCGGGACACAGCGGTGATGACGGGATTAACCATATCCCTTTTCATTATGGGATTTGGCTTCAGGGGAAGGCGGGGGCGAATAAACAGGGTAGAGGGGCTTGTGCTGTTAGCGGTTTACATCGCTTATACGATTTACCTGGTCTGTCCGATACTGAAAAGGTGAGAGTAAACGCGGTTAAATCAGTCAAGCTGATCTTTTTTCTTTTTGCCACAAAGTTGCAGGATCTCTCCCCAATATTTTGGCGGCTTCGTTAAATGTGTTGATATGAAAATTGGCGTACAAAAACTGACATCAAAGCTGGAGCAGCTTTATTCGACATATAACCGGAAACAGTATGTTGATCCTGATCCACTGCTGTTTCTTTACAACTATCCGGATGTCCGGGACCGGGAGATTGCAGGGATTATTGCCTCAAGTCTTGCCTATGGCCGGGTGGCCATGATCATGCAGGCCGTGTCGGCTGTGCTTGATAAGATGGGGCCTGACCTCCGCGGGTTTGTAATGCATGCTGATCCGAAAAACCTCGCCGCCATGTTTCAAAACTTTAAATACAGGTTTGCCACAGGAGATCACTTAAGCGCACTGATCATGGGAATCCAGGCTGTTATTGCCGATTACGGATCCCTGGGTGCCTGTTTTACGATGAATCATGCGGAAGGGACAGATCTGTCTGAAGGACTGGTCAGAATCAGAGGACGGGTTTTGCAGGCGGGGGGTGCCGGTCATCTTCTGGCTGATCCCGGAAAAACCTCTGCCTGCAAGCGCAGTCACCTGTTTTTAAGGTGGATGGTACGTAAAGATCAGGTGGATCCGGGGGGCTGGTCCAATGTGCCGACCGCGGCCCTGACCTGTCCTGTAGATGCGCACATGTTTAAAATCGGACATTTGCTTGGATTTACAAAACGCCGCAGTGCCGACGGGGTCTGCGCCGCCCAGATCACCGAAGGCTTCAGACGGGTCAGCCCGGATGACCCGGTGAAATATGATTTTTGCCTGACCCGGTTCGGAATCCGAGACGGACTTGATATGTCTGAATTGAAACGGTTTTTAAAGGACGATGATTATCATGTATAAAGGGTTGGAACTGCCGCCTTTGATCAAAGGAAAACTTTCAACCCCGATTGACAAGCTACCACGATGTAGTATTTTTTTAAAAGGAAACTAATCCTGTCACAAGGGTGACTTTACAGGATAAAAGGAGAGCATATATGTGGAATTATTCGGAAAAGGTTATGGAACATTTCTTGAAGCCAAGGAATGTGGGAGAGCTTGAAGGTGCCAACGCCATTGGAGAAACAGGCTCTTTAAGCTGCGGTGACGCACTTAAGCTCTATTTAAAGGTAGACGAGAATGAAAGAATCATTGATGCATCTTTTATGACGTTTGGCTGTGCGTCTGCCGTGGCCTCATCCTCGGCCTTAACTGAGATCATCAAGGGCATGACCCTGGACGATGCAGCTAAAATAACCAATGACGACATTGCCGATTACCTGGGCGGACTGCCCAAAGAAAAAATGCACTGCTCGGTCATGGGCCAGGCCGCCTTAAAAAAAGCCATTGCGAATTTCCGCGGGATTCAGATCCTTGAAAAACCGGGAGACATGGTATGCGAATGCTTTGATGTAACAGATCTTGAAATTATTGATGCAGTTAAAAACAATCGCCTTGAGAATACGGAGGATGTGACCAATTATCTTAAAGCAGGCGGCGGTTGCGGCAAATGCCTGGATAGAATTGAAGAAATTGTCCACAAAACCATGGCATCCATGGAAACATCTTCGGCAGCAGATTAACCACAACATTGCAACGATGGGGTAAAAAAGATTGATATGATCTATACGGATAATAATGCCACCACCCGGGTGGCTGATGAGGTGATCGAAGAGATGCTGCCATATTTAGGGCAATTTTATGGCAACCCGTCCTCGATGTATGGCTTCGCAGACATGGTCAATAAAAAAGTCCAACAAGCCAGGACCCAGGTGGCGGACCTGATCAATGCAGATCCCGGTGAGATTATTTTTACAGCCTGCGGCACTGAGAGCGATAATGCAGCCGTTAACGCGGCCATCAGCGCATTCCCGCAGAAAAAACATATCATCACCACGGCAGTTGAACACCCGGCCATCAGAAATCTTTGTTTCCACCTACAAAAAAACAAGGGGTACAAGGTGACCTTTGTGCCGGTGGACAAAAAGGGCCGTCTTGACCTTGACACCCTTTACAAGGCCATGTCTGATGATACCGCCGTTATCTCCGTCATGTGGGCCAACAATGAAACAGGGGTGATCTTTCCCATTGCCGAAATTGCTCAAAAAGCAAAGGAAAAAGGGATCTGGTTTCATACGGATGCGGTTCAGGCCGCGGGAAAGATTCCCATTGACGTTAAGGCTGCGGGAGTAGACATGCTCTCCCTGTCCGGGCATAAAATTCATGCGCCCAAGGGTATCGGCGTACTGTATATCAAAAAGGGAATCAAGTTTTCGCCTTTCCTCATTGGCGGTCATCAGGAAAAGGGCCGCAGGGGCGGCACGGAAAACACGGCATCCATCATTGCCCTGGGCAAGGCCTGTGAACTTGCAAAAGCGCATCTTGCCCTGATGGATACACAGGTTCGAGCAATCCGGGATTACCTTGAGACCCGGCTTTTAGAGGCCATCCCCGCGACCTCCGTGAACGGGGACAGGGAAAACCGTCTGCCCAACACCCTGTCGATCGGTTTTGATGCCGTTGAGGGAGAATCCATCCTCATGCTGATGAACCAGGCAGGCATATGCGCATCTTCGGGGTCTGCCTGTACCTCGGGGTCCCTGGATCCATCCCATGTGCTCATGGCCATGCAGGTGCCCTTTAAATCAGCCCACGGCACCATTCGGTTTTCATTGTCCCACTACAATACCAAAGCGGAAATGGACACCATCGTCCAGACCCTGATCCCGGCCATCGACAAACTGCGACAGATGTCGCCATTCTGGAAAGACGGAAAAGTTGTGTGATTACAAAATTTATAAATGCAGGGTGTTTTTTTGTGAAGGTTTTTAAGCAGTCAGGTTGACATTTTAGCTGCCTTCATCCTATACACAATAGGAGTTGGTGTTCGGATACGATTGAACCGGTAAAGCAATGCTAAATTCTATTAGGGTATAGACTCGTTTGAGTATGAGACCTGAACAGATCCTTGTTGTTGATGATGAAAAGCGGATTGTTGAAAGCATTAGCAGATGCCTGACCAGCGAAGGCTTTCGCGTCTTTTATGCTTATGACGGCCTGCAGGCGGTCACCTTGTTCAATACACAAAAATTTGACCTGGTGCTGATGGATATATCTATGCCCGATATGGATGGATATGAGGCCATGGCCAGGATGTTTGAACTGGACCCCGAAGTCCTTGTCATTATCATGACCGGATTCGCCTCCGTGGCGTCCGCGGTCTCTGCCCTGAAACAGGGTGCTTGGGATTACCTGAAAAAACCCTTTGAATTTGCTGAATTGATTAAAACCGTCAAAAACGGAATTGTCCAGCGACATCTGATTGCCGAAAAAAAATCCTACGCCGCCCGCCTTAAGGCCTCTGAAAAAAAATACCAGTACATGATTGACAATTCACCAGATTTGATTTTCACCCTGGATGAGAACTTTTGCTTCTCTTTTGCCAATCAACAGTTTGAAATCATTCTAGGATATTTACCCGTGGAATTGAAAGGCACTGCGTTTGACGCAATCCTCCACGAAGAGGACCGTTGCAAACTGTCCCGGCTGTTTCTGGCCGGCGGTTGCCCCACCCGGGATCTGTCCCATGGTTGCAGCATTGCGCTGAACCTGCGCTTTAAAAAAGCCCATGCCGAAGAAAACAGATATGATACGTATTCCGCCTTTGCATTCATGGAGATGAAGGCCTCTGTTCTTACCCCGCCGGATATCGGATCTACCCATGATTTCAATGGTATTTATGCCGTGGCCAGGGATGTCACCGACCGGATACGGCTTGAGACCCAGCTTCGCCAGGCCCAGAAAATGGAAGCCATCGGTACATTTGCCAGCGGCATTGCCCATGACTTCAACAATATTCTTATGAGTATACAGGGGTATGCCTCCCTGGTTAAAATTGGGTTTAACAGTAAATCAGAGGAATATAAACGCCTTTCCAACATTGACGAATATGTTCACAACGGCGCTGAAATGACGCGTCAGCTTCTGGATTTCTCCAGGAAGAACAGCCGGCCGGCAGGCACCCCCATAAATATAAATTATCTGCTTAAGACCTCAGCCAAAATGTTTGGCCGCACGAGAAAAGACATCATCATCCGCCAGGAACTGGAGAAAGGGCTGTGGCCCATAATGGTGGATGAAATTCAGATCAATCAGGTGCTGATGAACCTGTTTGTCAATGCGTGGCATGCCATGCCCAAAGGCGGTCGGATTGTGGTGAAATCCAAAAATGTTGTCATAGATAGCCGGGAGGCCCAAAAAATTGGTCTTGACCAAGCCGGAGAATATATCAAGGTTTGTGTGACAGACACCGGCACAGGTATGGACAAGGAGATCCTTTCCCGCATATTTGATCCCTTTTTTACAACTAAGGCCCGGGGCCGGGGAACCGGATTAGGGCTTGCCACAGCATACGGGATTATCAAAGCCCACAAGGGCGCATTTCAGGTAGAATCCTCCCCCGGCAAGGGCAGTGTATTCATGTTTTTTCTACCCGCCGTAAAGGACCGGACGTACACAGATCACGCCCTGCCTTCGACCGAGAATAAAGGCCGACTTGTTTCGGGCAAGGGCCGGGTACTGTTAGTGGATGATGAAAAAGAGGTGATAGAAGTCTGCAAAGAGATGCTTGAAGCCCTTGGCTACGAGGTACTTGTTGCCGGAGCCGGAACCCAGGCCGTATCCGTCGTTCAAAATGATGTCAAAGGTATTGACCTGATGATTCTAGATGTCGTCATGCCCGGTATGGATGGGGTCCAGACCTATGATGCCGTACGGCATCTGAAGCCGGACATGCGGGTGTTGGTCTGTTCCGGGCTTGCTCGGAAAGAAGAGATCCGACAAATGATCGACAACGGATGCCGGGATTTTTTATTAAAACCCTTTGACATTGCCAAGCTGTCGGAAAAAATTGAATCCGTATTCAGTGCCTGAAGACAAACCCATAGAATTAAGGAATACAATGATCTATACGATCCACCCCGTTGCCATGGGGACAAAAGTATTTGACAAAAGCATGATGACCTATCAGTACGGTCAGGGTGAATCCTATACAATTCCCATTTTCTGCTGGGTAATCAAGGGCGGGGACAAAAATATCTTGGTAGACACCGGCGAAATGAATCCCATCCAGTCTGAGCAACGAGAAAAGGCCATTAACGGGAAAATATATACCTTTGAGCAGGGGTTGAAGAAACACGGGCTTACACCCGAAGACATTGATATTGTCATCCATACACATTTGCACAATGATCATTGCGAAAACGACTATAAGTGTGAAAACGCCTTATTCTATGTGCATGAGCAAGAACTTGAATCTATCCATAACCCGCACCCCTTAGATTACCGCTACCTGGAAGACTATATAGAGGATGTAGAGGAAAACGGACAAATTCGGATAGTAAAGGAAGACGGCCCCATTGTTGACGGTATCAGTGTTAAACATACGCCGGTACACACCAAAGGGGGATTGACCGTATTCATTGATACACCAAAGGGCAAAGCCGCCATTACGGGCTTTTGCATCATTGAAGAAAACTACAATCCCCCGCCGGAAATCAAAGGCATGGAAATGGACGTCATCCCGCCGGGCACCCATGTGGATGTCTATTCGGCCTATGATATCATGGTACAGGTAAAAAAAGAGGCGGACATTCTTATCCCTTTACATGAACCCCGGTTTGCTTGTGGCGATCCCATTGGTATTTGAATGACTAAAGAGATAATAAACCATTAAGGAGAAAATCAATGAAAAAATGGCAATGTTCTGTATGCAAATACATTCATACAGGAGACGAACCCCCTGAAAAATGTCCGGTGTGCGGTGTCTCCGCAGATAAGTTTGTGCCGTTTGAAGAGGAATCAGGCGCTGATACACCCAAGGTTGAGCCGGCTCCAGATGAAAACAAAACCGAGGCTCCCCCAAAAGAGCCCCCTGCCCCAAACCATTCCAAAACACAGGGTGCATCACCTTCAGGGAAGTGGGATCGTGCGGTTGTCTACCGGGAAAAAGCGGCTGACCTGATGCTGGAGCACCATGCCCATCCAATGTCGGTTCACCTGCCCAACGGGGTCATCCCAGTGGTCGCAATCCTGATCATTCTTGCCTGGTTTTCCGGTTCGGATATGATGTTAAAGGCCGGCTTTATCAACTTGGTATTCGTGCTTATTGCCCTGCCTCTGGTTGGGTTGACAGGCTTTCTTGAGTGGAAGAAAAAATATAATCAGGCGCAAACCCCCATATTTAAAATAAAAATCCTCTCTGCAGCGGTAACCGCAGCATGCTGCATTATATCAATCATCTGGTATCTGGTGAATCCGGAGGTGTTGGACTCCTCCGGTGCCTGGCTATTTGTCATGATTAACGTGCTGATGCTTGCCGCAGCGGGCGTGGCCGGATACATCGGCGGGAAACTGGTGTTCAAGGATTAAAAAAAGCAAAACACCCGGAGATCGGCAAAACCGTTTGCGCCCCGGGTGTTTTATCAGATCCGTTATTTTCTGTGTCTCGTTTTAAATATTTGTGTCAACGCGCTGGCCGCAGTGTCATATTTAAACTGGAAGCCGGCTGTTTCCAGAGCTGCCGGAAGCGCTTTCTGGCTGCAAAGCAACAAATCCCCAAACTGCCCCATAAACAGCCTGATAAAAAAAGCCGGTGCCGGCATGATTGCCGGACGGTTCAATGCCCGGCCCAGTTCTTTGGCAAACGCCTTTTGCCGGATAGGGACCGGCCCTGTGAAATTGTAAATTCCCTGGGCATTATGTTCCATTAGAAAGAAGACCGCCCGGGACAGATCATCCAGATGAACCCATGGGAACCACTGATCCCCTGATCCCAAAGGCCCACCCGCGAACATCCTGAAGGCCCGGGACATGACGGTAAGGGCTCCCCCTGAACCAAGAACCACCCCGAATCTCATAATCGCCACCCTTGCCCCCTTTGATGTGGCGCGTTGGGCCTGGGCTTCCCAGTCTCGACACACCCGGGACAGAAATCCGGTTCCGTACGATTGTGTCTCAGTCAAAGGTGTATCTGCCCGGTCACCGTAAAAGCCTGCCGCAGAGGCATTGAGCAACTGTCCATGAAAGGTGTCGGGCATGGCATCCACCAGATGTTTTGTGGTTTGAATTCTGGAATCATAAATGGCTTTTTTGTACGCCGGTGTCCAGCGCTTAAAAATATTTCTGCCCGCCAGGTTAACGATGACATCCGATTGGGCCACAAGATCCTGCCACTGCCCGGGCAAAGAGGTATCCGCACTGGTCCATAAAAAATTATCATACGCATCAGCCATCGGATGGTTTAACGAAGTGCCGATGCCGTTTACCTGCCAACCCGCATCCAGATATTTTTGTGCAAGTGCCTGTCCCACAAAGCCCGAGGCCCCGGTGATTAAAACAGTTTTCATCTGTTCACTTCCTTTCGTTTGTTGTCAACAAATCATTATAACTATGCAAAACACAACCACGCAAAAGTTAGGCCGGAATGATTAGCAATGCAGTCACGGCCCCCCTATTTGATCCCCACTTTCAAAAAAAAGGCTTGCATATTATTTTAAAGAGTTTCTTGCGAAAAGCCATTGTTTATTATACTCATGGGGCATTAATAATTTTTGCAAACCAATCGGCTGACATATATGGATATGGATACTTGTTCACAGAAATGCATCAATCCCGAAGATGTGGAAAAAACGCTGAAAACGATGCCCTCACCCGACACCATCCTGGGGCTGTCGAAAATATTTAAAGCACTGGGAGATGCCTCCCGGATCAAAATTGTCACAGCGCTTCTTGACCGGGAACACTGTGTGTGTGACCTTTCAGTCTTGTGCGGACAAAGCGAATCTGCCGTATCCCACCAACTTCGGGTCCTAAGGACCCTTCGAATCGTTAAAAACCGACGCCAGGGCAAAACGGTATATTATTCCCTGGACGACGACCATGTCCGTTCACTGCTTCAAATGAGCATTGAGCATATCTCCCACTAAAGGGCATTGTCCGACCTGCTATATTGGGCTTGGTCATAACATCGGCCACAGCGAAGGTTGGGTTGAACGAAATGAAACCCAACAACTTATCGGCGTTGGGTTTCGTTCCTCAACCCAACCTACCAAAAATTCGGATGGCCTAAAATATGACCAATGCCGCTATATTACACCCAGGCTCAACCCATGGCTGTTATGACACCCTGTTATGCTTATTTTCTGAGAGGTCCGGGTTTTAGGACCAACAAAACTTTTTTACTTGAACATATGAACAATAGTTCATATGTTCAAGTAATAAAAAGAGACTTAATTATATATCTCGGCAAAAAAATAAAAACAGGACAAAACCATGATAATCACAATAAAAAATATTATTCTTGAAGTCTGGCATGTTTACCTGGATGTATCGGTATTTATGCTTTTCGGCTTTTTGGTGGCAGCCCTGCTCTACGTATTTTTCAAAGCAGACAAAATTAAGAAATATTTAGGTAAAGGCAGGGTGAAACCGGTGATGCTCGCAGCCCTGTTCGGCATCCCGATTCCCTTGTGCAGCTGCGGGGTAATCCCCGTGGCCACCGGCTTAAAAAAACAGGGCGCCAATGATGGCGCCGCCATGGCCTTCATGATCGCCACCCCGGAATCCGGTGTGGACTCCATTGCCCTATCCTGGGCCATGCTGGATCCTATAATGACCATCATGCGGCCCATTGCAGGATTCATCACAGCCATATCCACCGGCATTACCCAAAATATATTCAGCAGCCGGGATCAAAAAAAAACAACCATCACACAGGAACCTTTTTTTGCACAGGGTCGCGCACCGGGACCCTCCTGCAGCTGTAGTTCCGGGGCATGCGTTGATGCCGCCGGCAAAACAGTCGATCAAGCTCCCCTTTCAACGCGCCTGGCAGAAGGATTTAACTTTGCCTTTGGAGACCTTCTCACCGATATTGCCAAACCTTTCACCATTGGGGTGATCATTGCCGGCTTCATTACATTCTTTTTTCCTTCCGGTATCAGCACATGGAGCCAGAATAATTCATTACTCTCCATGCTGGTCATGCTGGTTGCCGGCATCCCCATGTATGTGTGCGCCACGTCGTCAACCCCCATTGCCGCAGCGTTGATCCTGAAAGGATTGAACCCGGGCGCCGCCCTGGTATTCCTGCTGGCAGGGCCGGCCACCAATGCCGCCACCATGGGGGTGGTAAAAAACATTTTCGGCACCCGGGCCCTGGTGATCTATCTTGGTATGATATCCATCTGCGCCCTGGCAATGGGTGCCCTGCTCGACCTGATTTACAGACTGCTTGCCATCCAGCCGTCCGTGGTAATGGGAAAAGCCTCTGAAGTAGTGCCCTACGGCCTTGAACTGACCGCAGGCCTGATTCTGGCAGCGCTTCTGGTACGAAGCCTGTTCAAGCGCCAGGACGGTCACGACCACGATCACAGGTGAAATTTACAGCTTGTAGCCGATCACCCTTAGCAAATCTTTGCGTTTTTTAATGTCGTCTTGTGTTTCAACGCCCTTGGAAGGAAAACCGTCCACCACCCCCAGAATGCCTCTGCCCTGGTCGGTCTGGGCCATGATCACCTGGGTGGGGTTGGCTGTGGCGCAATGAATTCGCACCACCTCGGGGACGGCCTGGATGGTGTTCACGATGTTGATGGGGAACATATGTTTCATGAAAATGATAAAAGTATGGCCGGCTGACAGGGCCTGGGCGTTCTTTTTTGCAAGTTCAAGCATCTGTTCGTCCGTGCCGGAATGACGTATCAGACACTCCCCGGAAGCCTCACAAAACGCCACGCCGAATTTGGCGTTGGGCACGGTACAGACAATGGCCTCATGAATATCTTCAACTGTCTTGATAAAATGGGAATGACCCAGAATAAAATTGAGCTCTTCGGGATTTTCTATGGTTACGCTGATAAGTTCCATTATATCTCGCCTCCTTGGGATTGGGTATTTTGTTTTACCACGAAGGACGCGAAGTTCACGAAGATTTTAGAGTACTATACTTCGTGTTCTTCGTGAACTTCGTGGTATTATGAAATCATCTTAACTATGTAACACTGACTTTATTCCAGTGACAAGGCACCCCATGACAGATCAAAGGCCTGGTCATTCTGCTCTAAATTGGTGATCATAAGGGACGGCATGATCCATGCCTGGCCGTCACCGCTCTGGGCGACCCGGATGACCGGAAAGGCAGTCTGTCGGGCAATGGTTTTGACCGTAAGAAACCGGGTGCTGTTTTCCCCTGCCGGAAATCGGGTAAAGGCCAGATGGTTGACGTTGTTGTGCTCGGCCGATTTCTTGTAATTTTCAAACTCTTCCATATTGTAAATTCGCCCGGGAAGCACCTCCATCTGGTTAGTGGTCCTGGTATCCGTGTCCATTGAAATATAATATTTATGGTCATTCACACAAATTTCATACCCGTCATAAAGGGTGTATACATTACCTAACAGGGTGATTAATTTTTCAAAATGGGATATTTTCTTGGCATAGCGCTCGCCTTCGGGATTTTTACCCACATGCCGGTACTCAGCCATAAACAGGCAGTGTTCGGGCAAAAGAAGCAGTTCATCCTTGTTAAACTCCTTGAGAATATGCTTTTTAATGGCCTTTCTGACCTTTTCCGATTTGGTGGGCCGGCCTGAAATCAGAAAATAGATGCCGGACAAATTTCTGTCCTTGCGCCATTCATTGAGCAAGCCCGCCTGTTTGCCGCATAACATTTCCAGAAACCGTGAAAAATCTCTTCCAAGGAATCGGTCATTGTCCCACCAGGGACCGGTTTCCTCCGGAGAGCGGTTATTGGCAAAGGTCTCCGCAAAATATTCTCCGGCCTTTCTTTCGGAAAAGGATTCCTTGCGGTTAAGGGCAGTGGTGATGCCAAGGGCCGGGTCCTGGTAGGTATTGGCCAGAAGAACGCTGACATCGGTAGTTAGCCCGCCAATGTCAATATGGCACACCACAAACTGAAGATTTTCGGCATTGGGGTCACGCTGGGCTGCCTGAGAAAAGATAAAGTCCACTTCCTTTAAATCCGGCAACCGGTCTTTCTGGGCGGAGAGGTCCCAGAAAGGTAACAACTTGATTAGATTTAGAAAATACAACTCGCACGCCCCGCTCTCATCCGCAGAAATATTGACAAAAGTTTTTCGCAAATGTCTAAGATCACTTGGAAAAAGCCATTTCCATTTCCGGTCCGAGGAGAGGTTCATGCACACGGAATAAATATTTTCCTTGTATCCGTTTCTTAAATTTTCAATGAACAGGTCCGGTACCGTAACCCGGATTTCCGTGATCACCGGAATGGCAGGGCCGTTCCAGGGCCGATCCTTGTTCGGCTCAGTGATGTACTTAAAACTGTGTTCAAGAATTTTTTTGATATAAAGCTTGAACTGGGGCACATCTCCCCTGTAAGCAGCAAATTTGGAGGCAAATTCATATTTGGCGCTTTTAACAATCTGGCTTGAGCTGACATGCTCTTCACCCATACTGGGTACAAAAGCAAAGTCACGCTCATCACCCGAAGGCGGATTGATAAAGGCCGAAGGGAATCCGCCCTGGGCATCCGAGTCTCCGTGGACCACATACTGCCATGAGTCGGTAATCTTATCCCGGCCAAAACTGCAGGGCCAACACAAAACACTGGTCCGGTAGGAGCCGAAATCAATGAAAAGAATATATTCCTCGTGATTTTGGATGTCCCTTGGGGTGCGACCGGCAATGGTTTCATAGTAAAGTTTACCGTCATCCTCCAGCTCCATCTGGAACTGGTCCACTTCCTTTTTTTTTCCTTTGAACAGGTTAAACCACATGCTGGTCATCCTCTTTAATACGTTTTTCAACAAGGGTAAACTCACCACGCACCAGCATGTTGGGAACGTAAAATTCCGCCATGTTCATGATGATGTGAGGCAAATCCTTTTCCGCTGCACTTAGAAAACCTTTGTTTTCCGAGTCCAGGCGCTGGAGCATGTTTTTCCACAAAACATCGGCAATGGCCTGGCTTTTGCGGGTGTCGGCCAGAAACTGGTCCAGGTACTGGGTGAAGATGGCGGTCCAGAACGTTCTGTGGTCCTGAATCAGCCCGTCTTCGTTATATTTGATCTCCCGGTCGAAAAAATGCCGCAGGCTTTGGTAGGTATCGTTGAGAATCGCTTTGCGCATGCGCTCTTTGACATCGGCCACCTCATCATAGCTTTCAATTTCATAGAGCAGGTCAACAGCCTCGGTATGCACCTTTTCAGCCTTCCTGATCCAGGGCATCAGAAACATATTTTCAAGGGCGTTTCTGATATTGGAGGTGGTGCAGATATCGCCGAGCATCTGCCTGGACCAGGCAACACCGCCGTCCTTTTTGATCTCGTCTTTGATTTCACGCAAGCTTTTGTACCGGGACAAATTCCGAATCCAGTTATCCACGTGGGGGCCGGGGGATATAAAGCTCACCGGGTATTCTCGGTTGCAGGGGTTGACCAGCTGTACCACGGTTTCAAAGGCTTTATAGCTTTTGAAATCGCTTTCGAGATCCTGCTCCACATTGGTGTTGCCGCAATAGCTTGCCACGGCACTGTCCCCCTGCAGGGAGAGAATTAACGGCAATTTCTGGTACGTGTGGGTGGTTTCCAGTACCGTGCGGTATCTTTTGAGAATGGCATCCAGGGGGTGACCCGGGGGGATGGCGATTTTGTGCTGAAAACAGGCCACAAGAATACCGGGATAACGCTCCAGGCAGTCCAGCATATTGGCCTGGAACTTTTCATGGCGCTCCTTCTGGAATTCAATGGCATCGGCCCCCTCTTTAATACCCGGATATTCAACGGCCGGCAAGGTCATGGGGGTCTGGTCTTCGGGCACGGCCACCCGGATGAGATAATCATCCGGTTCTGCCCCGGAGGAGAGATCATACAACCGATTGAACTGCTCTTGGGTCAACCGGTCCCGGATCACATTGCCCGTAGAAATGCTGATCTGGCTGACCACCACCTCGTCGGTCCAGGAGACGGGTTCCACAAGACAGGGAACCGCCGTGTTCTCCGAGGTGTTGCGCTGCTTGACCGCAAACAGTTTGCGAAGCGCGTCATTGTCAAACAAATCCAGAAGATAGCTCGTCTTAAAGGATTTGTCCGTGCCCGTGATGTGGATATATACGGGCATATCCGTGTCGGGCGCCGTTTTCAGGCATAGTTGGCAGCGGTCAATGACCTTGCCTACCCGCTCTGCCTGCCGGGCCGGCAGGGCGGCAAGCTGCTGGACAATCTCCATAATGGCGTTCTGAATTTTCAAAAGCCGGTCTGTGTTGTTAAACATATGGTTAAATAAAACTCCTTGATACTGATTTCATAAAAAACATTACTTATGGGATTTTTACAATCTGGTAATTTCCGTCCTTGGCCTTTACGATTTTAAGCTCCACGTCGTTGGCCTCAATGGTCATGTCCGTAATGTCATGACGGAAACATAAAACAATGCTATCCCTGGATACCATAAAAGTAAAAGGGTTGAACAAGTTTACACTGGCCTTCTCAAAGGTGGTGGAGGTCCCGTCGTTAAACGTTGCATTAAAACTGTCCAAGGGCTCAAACAAGCGAATGATATTGGTGGTGCCGGGTGTGATGGTCACGGACTGAACTGAGAAACTGTCGTCTTTGGAGAGCTGAATCAATGTTGTATTAAACTGAATGGGATCCCGCTTTAGGGAAACATTTGCCTCCTGTTCAAAGGATGATCTGGTAATCAGATTGGACAGCACCAGGCTTGTGATGGGATCATTGGTCTGGATGCCGTATTTCCCCTTTGCATCTCCCATGAGCAATTCCCGGTGAACGCTGATCTTAATCCGGTCCTGGGGCACCCTGGAAAGGTCTAGGGCATTGATCCGCTCTTTAATGATACCAAGCTGATTGGTCTGGCCGGTCTCCGTACTGAAATAGGTCAGGGCACTGTCCGACAGTTTCAGCTCCCCTGCCTGCCTGTCATCTAAGGCATACCAGGCCATGTCCGAAGGCAGCCCCTTATCCGCCAGCACCAGATGTCCAATGCGTTTGGGGACCAGGGTGGCACTGTCCTGATGGAAGAAAGCTGCAAAATCGAGGTCTCCGGAACTATTGTTCCGGGTGAGCAGGTACCAGGATTTACCGTTAAGTTTTGTATCAATGCGAAGGGGGGTAAAGGTGTAGACATTTTCCAAAAAGCCCTTCATCTTGTAACTGATGCGATCACTGGCCATGAGTTCTGCAAAGGCATTTTCATCCCGGATTTTTTTAAAATCCTGGTAGCTGATCATGTTCTGCCTCATATAATTGGAAATTTCAGTATCCTTAATATTTAAATCCCCGACTTTGAAATAGAAAATATTTGAGGCATACCCGGACTGCATGGTTGAATAAATCCGTGCCAGGCGTATGAATTCAGTGCCTGCCAGAATTTCCCTGCCGGAGCGGATCAATTCTTCAACCTGACTGTTATAGTTGAAGTATACAAACAGGATCAGCCTGTTGCCCCGATCCATGCCCTGCTCACCTTCCAGGCGGTAATCGCGCAGGGCCATGGTATGAAGCATGGACGAAACATATTCGGTTTTTAAAAGCTTTTTAGCCACATCCTTCTGTTCCGGCGTTCCACCCTGGAGCCAGGCATGCAAATCGGGAAAGACGGATTGGTAAAAGCGCATTTCCGGGCCCGAATCCTGCCCAATGCTGCGGAGAATGGGAATATTTTTTACCAGGTGACCATATTTGAATCCGGCCAGAACGGTCAGGGAGATAAGCAGCCCAGCGGTAATCCAGGGGAACAAGCGTCGTTTCATTGTGCTGATGCCCTTTTGCTGCTGGAGCGTCGAAAGCAGGGCGGTTACATGCTCCTTACCCAGATAGGTGTCATTATGCACCACGTTGCCCCCGTAGGCCACAAGGGTTTTCTTTTTATCCGAGGAGCGGAAAAAGGCCCAGGCATAACCAATATTGTCGCCTCTGGCAACACGAACCGTCAGATAGTCAACCAGGGCTTTACGTTCGGACCCGGTGAGTTTATTAAAAGATACGGGCTCCATGTCCGGATCAAGCTCGATCATCCCATTCACCGGAATAATCCGGATTTCCATCTGGGGACCAACGCTCTGATAGCGTCGGACATCCTGGAAAAAAGTGCACTCCGAAGGGATCTGTGCCTTGTAGATTAATGGACTGTCGCTAACCTTTTTAAGTGTCAGTTCAAATTCATTTAAACGTCCCATATAGGGTAATTCTCCTTAAGCAGTAGCCTTATTCTTGTTGCCGTATTTTTATCATTATCATTCTGATAAAGCAAAAAAACATATCACATAAGTAACTGAAAAAACAGAGTTGAGAAAAGGAAAAAAGGATTTTACCCAAAGAAGCTCTTCTACATGCCTATTGTTGATACCGGCATATTCATTGTCAAAACCGTTGATTTTTCAATCCCAAAGGCGCATAACCTTTTCGGGGCGTCTGTTCACCCCGGTGAATTTTAATGAATTTCCATTACTAAACCCCTTGGCAATCCGGCTCCCATAAATAATGGTATTAGAATCATCAATCGGATAATTTTTCGCTCGAAAAATCGGCCAGGAGGTAAAAAGAGGTCCTTAGCGGGGAATAAAAAGCCTGATAAAAGATAAAGGACGCTCCTGTCAACGGACTGAAGCTACCGGCAAGTTTTAATTGTGCAATTGGCGTATTTTAAATAGAATAAAAAAAAGATGTTATTATGTTTCATCGGGGAACAAAACATGACAAAAAGCGCGTATCAATCTACCATTCTCATTGTGGATGATGTTCCGGAGAACATCACCGTCCTGACCAACATCCTGTCCGACTACAACTTAAAAGCGGCAAACAACGGGGCCAAAGCACTGGAAATTGCATCGCGTTTCAGACCGGACATCATTCTGCTGGACATCATGATGCCTGACATGGACGGCTATGATGTCTGCAAGCGCCTAAAGCGCGATCTTCATACGAAAAATATCCCTGTCATATTTGTCACCGCAATGGATGAAATCACGGATGAGGCCCGGGGATTTGAACTGGGCGCAGTTGATTATATAACAAAACCTGTCAGTCCACCGGTTGTCCGGGCAAGGGTGAAAACGCATCTAAACCTGTATGACCAAAACAAGGCACTGGAACATCTGGTTCATGAACGAACAAAAGCGCTGAATCAAAGCAGGCTTGAAATTATTCGCCGATTAGGCCTTGCGGCAGAATACAAAGATAACGAAACGGGCATGCATGTCATTCGCATGAGTTATTACTGCAAAATCATGGCAACGGCAGTCGGTATGAGTGCCGAAGAAGTTGAGTTGATATTCAATGCTTCACCCATGCACGATATCGGCAAAATCGGCATTCCGGACAATATCCTCAGCAAGCCGGGAAAATTGGATGCCCAAGAGAGAGCCATCATGGAGCAGCATACGGAAATCGGCGCCAGAATCATAGGAGAACATGATCATCCCCTTTTGAATATGGCAAGGACAGTGGCGTTGACCCATCACGAAAAATGGAACGGCACGGGCTATCCCAGGGGCATTAAGGGGGAGAGTATTCCTCTTGTGGGTCGTATCGTTGCTGTCGCGGATGTTTTTGACGCCCTTGTCAGCAAACGGCCCTATAAAAAAGCCTGGCCCTTTGAAAAGGCTGTGGCTGTTATCAAAGAAGAGTCGGGTAAACATTTTGACCCTGGGATAGTGGACGTGTTTATGGCGCATCTGAATGAAATCGTTGAGCTTGCTAAATTCAAGGCAGATCCGGATTAAGGGTTTGGAAAAAAATAGACAACAAGATAAAGCACACCTTCGGGGTTAACAGCGTCAAGAAAAAGATGAGAACAAATTAAAATCGAGGAGAATCTTGAAGCTACGTAATTTTTCCATACTGTCTATTCTTGTGGTGATATCTTTTTTCATTTTATTTCACCTGCTTGCCTCGGAATTCATCGTCAAAAAAGGATTCCAAAAGCTTGAAGATGAACATGCGCGATTTCTGGTGAATGCTGCCAGAGGCGCACTGGGCATCAAACTCGTTGATCTGGACAAACTGTTAATGGACTGGGCCAACTGGGATGATTCCTATGATTTTGTGCAAACCCCAACCCCGGAATATGTCCAATCCAACCTTCTCATTGATACGTTCCTTGACCAGTCTCTGGTGTGTGTGGTGTTCCAGAACAAACAAGGAGATCTCATTTACCTGCAAGGCGTTAATCACGACGGACAGTTTGACAAAGCTCTTGCCGATAACATTTTCCGGCAAATCTCGATGAAGAGCCCTTCTTTATCTGAAAGCCTGGACAAACAGAAAGGGATGCTCACGCTTGAAACCGGTGAACTGGTAATGATCGCAAAGAGACCGGTCCTGACCAGCAAAGTTGCAGGCCCAGCCATGGGAACCATCATGTTTGTCCGTATTGTATCACAGGCAATGCAAAATGAGATTTCCTCATTGCTGGGTTCAGACATGACCCTGGTACCGCTGGGTGAAAAAAAGGATATATGGGTCAAAGCCATACAATCCCAAGATAAGGTATTTATTTCCCATGGAGACGAGAACAGTTCCGAAGGGTTTGGGGTCATCTTGGATATCAAAGGGACGCCTTCGGTTCTGATAAAAGTCGCCACAAACCCAATTTTTTCCCAACAGGGTCAAAATATAGCAAATTTCTTTTTCTCAATTTTTACCTTTGCAATTTTGCTGTTCAGTCTTTTGGTCTATTTTATCCTCCATAAAAAAGTTCTGAAACGACTGGAATCGCTCATGTATCAAATTGCCCAACGCGATGATTTATCTAAGGACGCAGCTCCCATCTTTATCAAAGGAAAGGATGAAATTCATGACCTAAGTGTCAGTATCAACCGCATGCTTGAACGCATTGATCAATCAAAACAAGCCATTATCAACAAATCCAAAGAGATGGGCAGAAACGAAAGATACCTCAGGCAATTGTTCAACGCCATAGAGGCGGGGGTGATGTTAATTGACCCGGAAACCAGGATGATTGTTGATATAAATAAACATGCCCAAAAGCTTACAGGGTATTCAAAGAATGAGCTTGTCGGCCATGTGTGTCACAGGCTGACATGTCCATCCGAAGTCAACCACTGTCCTCTCCTGGATTTAAATCAATCCAGGGATATGTCGAAACGAAAGCTTTTGCTTAAAGACGGTTCAATTATCCCAATCATGAAGTCCGCTCTTTTTATTGACAAAGGGAACCAATTGCTTCTGCTGGAAACCTTTGTAGACATCTCTGAGGCTGAGCATGCCCGGCAGGAACTTGAAAAGACTAAAAAAAATCTGGAGGATACCGTTGAGGAGCGCACAGCCTACCTGCGCGGCATTATTGACACGGCGTTTAACGGTATCATTGTTATCAATGGCCAGGGGTACATCAATGAGTTCAGCCCGGCAGCCCAAAAGATATTCGGCTACAGTAAAGAGGAAATTATAGGCAAAAGCATTAACATATTGATGCCCGAATCCTACAGCCGTGAACATAACTCGTACCTTCGCAACTACCTTGAAACCGGCATCGCCAAAATCATCGGCAAGCAGACCGTGGTGCCTGCACGGAGAAAGGATGGATCTCAATTTTCCATGGAAGTTGCCCTCAATACGGACATTGTCAATGGGGAACCGATATTTGTTGCCGTCATGAGTGATGTAACCGAACGGATCAAAGTGGAGGAAGCTGTCGCCAAAGAACAGGAACGGCTCAAAGACATACTTGCCACAAGTCCTGTTGGTGTGGCTATCTCCGTTGATGGTGTTGTAAAATTCAGCAATCCCAGCATGGTTCAAATGGGGTTTAAAACCGGAGAAAAGACGATAAATGCCTATGTTGATCCCCAAAGCAGGCAGCGTTTTCTTGACCGGCTTAACAGGGACGGAAAGGTCTTAAATTTTGAAACGCAGCTTCGAAACAAAGATGGGCAACCAATTGATATCATGGCATTTGCATACCACTATGATTACGAAGGCAGCCAGGCAATCCTGGGCTGGGCTATTGATATCACCCACCGCAAGGCCATGGAAAACGAGCTCCGGGAAAGCCGGGCCAAATTCCGGAGGCTGGTGGAAGAACTCGGTGGACGGTTTGTCGTCTTCAGTCATAAACCGGACGGGGAAATATTGTTTATGAGTGAAGGGGTAAGCTCCGTGTTCGGTTTAAACAGAGAAGATGTCCAGGGACAACCATGGCAGGATGCCTTCAACTGGGTTCCCGGAGAGCGGAAAAAAGAAGAAGCCTTCAGGACTTTCCTGCAAAACGAATTTAATTCCCACGAGGTTGAGCTTTCTTTCATACATGCGGATGGCAGCAAACGAATTGTACTCATTTCCGAACATGCCGTCCTGGATGACGACGGCCGGATAGTCACCATTGACGGCATTATGGAAGAGATCACCGTCCGTAAAGAAACTGAAAGGATACTGGCACAGGCCAAAGATGCAGCCGAAGAAGCCACCCGGACAAAATCCGATTTTCTGGCCAATATGTCCCATGAAATCCGTACCCCCATGAATGCGATTATCGGCCTGTCATATCTGGCCCTGCAAGGAGATCTTAACGAAAAGCAGCGCAGCTACATCGACAAGGTACACCACTCGGCAGACTACCTTTTGGGCATTCTCAATGATATTCTGGATTTTTCCAAAATTGAGGCCGGCAAGCTGAATATGGAGTATACCAACTTTTTCCTTGAGGATATTTTTGACCACATTGCCGACGTGGTGGGTTTAAAAGCCCAGGAAGCAGGACTTCAATTGATGTTTGATCTGCCCTCCACCCTGCCCACGGCACTTGTGGGAGACCCGCTTCGGTTGGGGCAGGTGTTGCTCAACCTTGGAAACAATGCAGTCAAATTTACCCCAAAAGGGGAAGTTGTTATCTCCGTACGCGTTTCAAAAGAAAGCGAGACGGCGGTAACCTTCCAGTTTGCCATACGCGATACCGGCATAGGCATGACAAAGAAACAGCAGAAAAAACTCTTCAAGCATTTCAGCCAGGCCGATACCTCCATTACCCGAAAATACGGCGGTGCCGGACTGGGTCTGGCCATCTCCAAAAGCCTGACAGAAATGATGGGCGGCAGGATATGGCTGGAAAGCACGCCTGATGCGGGCAGCACATTTTTCTTTACAGCCTGTTTTGAAAAACAGCCTAACGTCGATCAGTTGGCCTGCCCTATAAGAAAGGCTGCACCACTGCATATCCTGGTGGCAGATGCCAACGTCACGGCACGATCTATCTTTTTCGAGATGCTGACAGGATTTGGTTTCACAGCCGATTTGGCAGACTCCCCCGAAGCAGCTTACCAATTATTAGAAAAGCAAAATCACACCCGGCCCTACGATCTGATAATCCTGGACTACTCCTTTTCCAATGCCAGCGGCATCGACATTGCACGTACCATGCAGGCCAATGAACCCTCTATACATGCGCCCATGGTCATCCTGGTGTCGGCTTACAGCAACGTGAACCTCCGGCATGAGGCCAAGAGCGTAGAGATTATCAAAGACGTTTTAAGCAAGCCGATCATGCCCTCCACCCTGTTTGACACCATCATGCGTGTAAAAGAAGGAAAAATTCCCAGGGAAAGCAGATCAATGCGCCGGCAAAACAAAATAATTCAGACGTCAGCCAGACTGAAAACCGCCAGGGTGTTGATCGTGGAAGACAATGATATCAATCAGGATGTAGCGGCAGACTTGCTGGCCAATCATGGAATTGATTACAGGATTGCCGAAAATGGACAAG
>NZ_DDYV01000010.1:0-7180 GCF_002348205.1 Desulfobacter sp. UBA2225
TTCAAATTCCACATGATTCGTCTCATAACTATTCTGGCTTTTTCCATGGAATTATCCGCAATCCTTGCGGCAAGCTCCCCCATGGCGGTTACGCTGCGGAACTTAATCAGTTCCTCCTTGTTGTAAAAATAAGAGAACAAATGTCCGATGAGCTGGGCATCCGGAATCTGGGCCAGCCTGTTTAGGGCCTGGCTGCGATTGCCAAGGGCAAGAATTTCGCCTACCTGTTTTTTTATTTTTCTGCCGTATGGTTTCATGGCTGTTCTCTTTCTAATAGTTATTGCTGTTGGCCGCCTTTGAAATTATCTTATGGGGTTCTTATTTAAATGGAATAGCACAAATTATGCCAGGTCGCTTTATGCCGTGCTGTTGAATGTTACCCCATCGTTGAGTCGCATCAAACGGCTTGACAATAGGTGTTTCAGACGGGTTGAGAAAAAAATGTCCGGCAGGTTTGAAAACCGGGCCAAGGTTCATTTGTCTCAAAACTTGACATACAAGTGTGTCTCGATACAGGTGTGGGGATTGATTTCAGGGCAGGTAACCGGTATATCGGATATGTGGCACAACCCCGGAATTGGGATTTATATTCACAACTTAATTTTCAGGATAAGATATATGGATATTGACCAGCTCTCCTTGTATGGTGCACCGACGTTTTTTATTAATTCGGATCATGAAAAGATTATTGCATTTTCAGCCCGGCATGCAGGATCGTCGGATAACCCCGTGAAAAAGGCTGTAAGCATTTTCTACGCTGTCAGGGATCAAATCCGGTATGACCCCTATAAGATTCCGAATCACCAAGAGGGCTTTAAGGCAAGCCGGGTTCTGACCGAAGGCAAGGGATTCTGCGTGTCAAAGGCTGTGCTTTTAGCCGCCTGTCTCAGGGCCCAGTCCATACCCGCCCGTCTGGGGTTTGCCAATGTGAAGAACCACTTGACCACGCCCAAGCTCAGAGAAAAAATGGGCACGGATCTTTTTGAATGGCACGGGTATACCGATATATTTCTGGAAGAAAAATGGGTCAAGGCGACACCGACATTCAACTTAAGCCTGTGTCAGAATTTTGGTGTACTGCCCCTGGAATTTAATGGCCGGGAAGACAGTGTGTTTCATCCCTTTGATGCCAAAGGGCAGGAGCATATGGAATATGTTCAAGACCATGGGTATTTTGCGGATCTGCCCTGGGACAGACTGATGACGGCCTACCGGAGCGCCTATCCCAGGTATTTTGAATCGGGTGGAATTTCAGGCGATTTCAATGCTGAGGCAAAAGAACTGCATCCTAAATAAATAGAGTAAATGATGAAATATAGCCTACAAGATCTCATTGACATGGAACATTTCCAACAAAAATTGATTGCCGTCATCTCCAAGAGTGGTTTGAAAAGAGTGACGGAGATAGAACATAGAAAACAAATCGCAAAAAGCGAAAACCGATATCGATCAATTCTTAAAGCCTCTTTGGACGGTTATTGGCTTACGGACACCAAAGGCAAACTCCTTGAGGTTAATGATGCTTATTGCCGCATGAGCGGCTATAGTGAAAAAGAATTGCTCTCTATGTACATTTCGGACTTTGAAATCATAGAAACACCAGAGCTGGTAGCCCAACATATGAAAAAGGTCGCCTTGACAGGATCAGATCGATTTGAATCTAAACATCGCCGCAAAGACGGAACCGTCTTCGATGTTGAAGTCAGTCTTCAATTCCGACCTGAGGAAGGCGGGCAATGTGTTTGTTTCCTTCGAGATATAACAGATCGTAAAGCATTGGAAGATCGCCTTGAGTCGCTTTGGTCTATAGCCCAAATGACCGAAGCCAGCCCCAAGGTTTTGTTCAACTTGGTCTTGGAGAAAACCCAAGAGCTTACAGGCAGCCGGTATTCATTTTTCGGTTTTATTAACGATGCGGAAGATCAACTGGAAGTCAACGCTTGGTCAAAAGAAGCCATGAATGAGTGCCGAGTCCAAGACCAACCCATTCATTTTCCCATTACTAAAGCAGGACTTTGGAGTCAGGCAGTCCTTGAACGAAAGCCGCTTTTCTGGAATGATTACAACCTTGATCATAGCCGCAAAAAAGGATTGCCTGATGGACATGTTCCCATCAAAAATTTCCTTTGTGTTCCAATTGTTAGAAATGAAAAAGTAATCGCTTTGGCTGCGGTGGCCAATAAGGATTCCGATTATACAAGTCAAGATGTATCTCAGGTTCAGGCCTTTGTATCAAATATTCTTCTTTTGATTGAAAAGCGTATAGCCGACGAGGCATTACAAAAGAGCGATGAACGGCTCAAACTGGCGCTTGATTCAGTCTCGGATGCTGTTTGGGATTGGCGAGTTGATACCGGCGAGGTCTACTTCAGTTCACGTTGGTATACCATGCTCGGATATGAGGCTTACGAATTGCCCCAGAACTTTGAAACATGGCGGAGCTTGCTCCACCCTGATGACTTGCCTGAATCAGAGGCAACCGTGTTTCGACATCTTAAATATGCAGAGCCATTTGAGATCGAATATCGTATGCGCACGAAAGAGAATCAATGGCGTTGGATTTTAGCCCGGGGAAAGGCTGTTGAAAGAAATGAGCAGGGCAAGGCTGTCAGAATGCTCGGTACCCACATGGATATCACAGAGCGGAAACAGTCTGAAATGGCGCTGAAACATTCAGAGCTCAAATGGCGGAATGTCCTTGTCAACACCCCTCAAATCGGTATTTCAATAAATACCAGCGCTGAAATCACTTTTGTCAATGAGCACTTTCTGGCCCTCACCGGATGGAAAGAAAATGAAGTTACGGGGCGGAATTGGTTTGACTTGTTCATTCCGGAAAATATCCGGGAAGATGTCAGAAAGGTTTTCCACACTGTAATGGGGCAAAAGGATACGCTTGGGTTCTCGAATTTTGAAAATGAGATCCTTGGAAAATCGGGCCAGATTTTTAATGTCGCCTGGTCTAATGTATTGACCAAGGATGCTGAAGGAAATGTGATTGATGTGACTTGTTTGGGGGTTGACCTTACTGAACGCAGGCGTTCTGAAGATAAATTAAGGAAAAGCGAAATCAAATACCGAACAATGATGGAGGCGATAAAAGACCCGGTTTATATCTGTTCGGACGATTTTATAATACAATATATGAATCAAGCCATGATTGACAGGGTCGGCCGTGACGCCACAGGGGAGTTGTGTTACCAAGCACTGCATGGGTTCGATAGAAAATGTCGGTGGTGCAAATATGGTGAGACATTTCAGGCGGGTCATGCCGAAAAAAATATTTTCAGCCCTCTGGACAAGTGTTCTTTCAATGTTTCAACTACTGTCTTTGTGAATGAAAGCGGATCTCTGTCCAAGCTTTCTGTATTCAGGGATACAAGGGAACTCATAGAATTGCAAAAGCGCCTTCAACAAGCACACAAGATGGAAGCGATCGGTAACCTTGCCGGTGGCATTGCACACGATTTTAACAATATTTTATTTCCCATCATTGGAATGTCGGAGATGCTGATGGAGGATCTGTCGGCCGGAAGCCCGGAGCACAAATACGCACATGCAATATATAAGGCCGGCCATAGAGCCAAAGAATTGGTGGCACAGATTCTCGCCTTCAGCCGTCAATCAGACCAGAAAAAAATGCCGATAAGGTTCCAGAATATTTTAGAAGAGGTCCTCAAGCTTTGTCGGGCGACCATTCCGGCAAATATTAAGATAGAGCAAAAAATTCAACGAAATTGCGGTTTCATTATGGGAAATGC
The DNA here is from genome assembly GCF_002348205.1 of Desulfobacter sp. UBA2225. Taxonomy (NCBI): domain Bacteria; kingdom Pseudomonadati; phylum Thermodesulfobacteriota; class Desulfobacteria; order Desulfobacterales; family Desulfobacteraceae; genus Desulfobacter; species Desulfobacter sp. UBA2225. The sequence goes on from NZ_DDYV01000010.1 coordinate 3,762, forward strand.
CACGCAGCTCCATCAGGTTGCAATGAATCTTATTACCAATGCATACCATGCGGTTCAGGAAAAAAACGGCAAAATAATTGTTGCTCTTGAGGAGATCAAAATTGATCGGACCAATTTAACGGATACCGGCATTCATTCAGGAAAGTATCTGCTGTTTACTGTTTCCGACGATGGTACCGGTATGACGGACAAAGTCAAAAACAAGATATTCGAACCTTACTTTACGACCAAAGAGCAAGGTAAGGGAACCGGTCTTGGACTCGCCGTGGTGTACGGGATCGTTAAAGAATATGGTGGCGAGATTGAAGTCGAAACGCAAATCGGATCAGGTACTGTATTCAGCGTCTATCTACCCTTAATGAGTCAATCAGAAAACCAAAGGGCTGCAGAAATAAAAACCGAAATTAAGATGGGGCATGAACATATTCTTCTGGTTGATGATGACGCCGCAGTCGCCAACCTTGAACAGCAGATACTTGAACGGCTTGGTTATCAAATTACGATGCGTACAGGCAGCTTGGATGCTGTTGAGGTTTTTCGTTCAAATCCGGATGCCTTTGACATTGTCATTACTGACATGACCATGCCGAATATGACTGGTGATCAACTCGCAGAAGAGATTTTATCCATAAAACCGGATATACCTATTGTCATTTGTACCGGGTTCAGCGAAAGGATCAACAAAGAGCAGGCTGAAGCTATTGGGGTAAAAGGCTTCTTAATGAAGCCTGTTGTAAAATCAGATTTGGCGTCGATGGTTCGAAAAGTTCTGGATGATGCTAAATCTGAAAATAAAGATTAGGCCGATCGGCCTTAATCTCTGACGGTAAAAATTACTGATAGCCAAAGAAAACAAACCCTCATTTTCCGGGTCCGGTTTTCAACACTTCAGCGGCATCCTTGACCCGGGTCTGTTCCAGCAGACGGTGGGCATAGGCCTTTGCCCTGGAAAAACTTGTCTCCATGACCGTGGCCTGGACCCTGGGCAGGAATTTGGGATCCACGCTCAGGGTGGTGATACCCACTCCGATCAGAAAGGGGATGTGGTCGGGATCATGGGCCATCTCTCCGCACACGGATACATCAATGCCATGGCTGGCAGCCGCTGTTGCAATGGTTGCAATGCCGCGGTTCACGGCAGGATGATAGGGGATATAGTACTCGGCCACCAGTTTGTTGCCCCGGTCCGCGCCCAACATATACTGGATAAAGTCGTTGGTGCCGATGGCAAAAAAATCTGCCAGTTGAGCAAATTCATCTATGGTGGCAAGCACCGAGGGCAGTTCAATCATCATGCCCACCTCAGAGTCGTTTTTGTGGGGTACGCCTTCTTGTTCCATCTGACATATGCATTGGGCCATTACCTGTTTTGCCGCTACGAATTCGTCAATGGAGGATATTAATGGAAACATCAGGCGAACCTTTTCCCTGCCATGGGCCGCCCTTAAAATGGCTTTGATCTGGGCCTGGAAAATCTGGCGGTATTTCAAAGAAAAGCGAATGGAACGCAACCCCAGCGCCGGGTTGGCCTCCTGGATAAAATCCGTGTGCTTTATGACTTTTTCTCCGCCGGCATCCAGGGTGCGCACTGTGGTGACGGTTCCGGGTTCGGTCTTGTCAAACAGGCCCTTATAAATAAAATATTGTTCGTCTTCAGAAGGGAAACCGCCCCGGATGAGAAACGGGAATTCCGTGCGGTAGAGCCCAATGCCTTCGGCTTTCAGTTTCCGGGCCAGGCGAATTTCACTGAGCAGGTTGATGTTGGCAAGCAACCGGATGCGTCTGTTGTCAAGGGTGTAGGTGGCAGGCTGCATCTCCCGGGCCTTTGCCCGACTTTCTGCCTCTTGTTTAGCCTTGAATATGGAAAGGGTGTTATCATCGGGATTGATGTAAATATTGCCCTGGCCGGCATCCAGCAGCAGCCGTGTGGTGTCGGACAGATCCAGAAATACAGGGTCATCGGCAATGATCAGCGGGATGGACAGGGAACGGGCAAGAATAGTGACATGGGAGGTGACGCCGCCGCCCACCAGCACAATGCCCCGGATGCCGTCGGCGGTGAGTTTCATCATGTCCGAGGGGTAAATGTCCTGGGTAACAAAGATCGTTCCCCTGTCAGCGGCCTTGGGCGTATGCACGGCCTTGAGATGGGACAAAAGACGTATGCCCAAATCCTCAACATCCACGGCTTTTTCCTGCATATAGGCATTGGGATTATCCGAGAAAACCTTGATGTATTTCAGAGCGACCTGCTGGATGGCTGCCACAGGAGAAAGGCCCTGTTCTATCAGGGTTTTCATTTTTCCGGTGAAATTTTTGTCCTTGAGCATCATGAAATGGGCCGTGAAGATCAAAGATTCACTTTCCGGAAGACTTGCGGCAAATTTATCCTGCAGTGCCTTTAACTCATCAATGGTTTTTTCCACGGCGGTTTGAAAATCACCCAGGGAATAGGTGACATTGGATGGGTCCGCCTCAAACAGAATGGCTTTGCGTTTTCTTCTCGAAGGCCGGATCGTGCCAAAGGCTGAGCCATATCCGTCGGATTTGCCTTTAATGAATGCGGGGAATGTTTTTGCAATGGTCTCTGCATCTTCGTCTGGATCGGCGGGCTCAGAGGCCAGGGCCATAAGCAGTCTTGCATTTTCAATGGCACCGGCCAGCTGGGTGGCGGCCGTTCTCAATGCACGTTCATCAAGCAGGGTAAAATGGTCCATTTCCCGTTGTTGGACCACCAGAACACCGATCTTCACCACCCCGCGTCGGATGGGCACACAAAGAAAAGAATTAAATGGTTCTTCTCCGGCATTGTCAAAATATTTGAACCCCGGGCTTGTTCTTGCGTTTCCCACCCGCAGAACCCGGTCCTGGGAGAAGCACTGGCCCACCAGGCCTTCTCCGGGCAGCATCCTGATCCGGTCAACGGCTTCGGGTTTCAGACCCCGGGTGGCTTTCAGGACCAACTCTTTGGAACGTGAGTCAAAAAGGTAGATGGAGCAGACATGGGCTTGAAGGTGATTTGCCACAAGTTCAGTGGCACCGGTCAGAAACGCTTCAATGTCCGATCCGCTGGTGATGATGGAGGCAAGTTCCCCCATGTCGAACAGCAGGTTGAGATGGTCGGGTTCTTTTCTATTCATACTTTTCCTTGCTTCACAGGTGTCACGTCTGCCTCAATGTCATAAACTTAAGCATTGAGTATCTTATTTTACCACGAAGGGCACGAAGTTCACGAAGATATTAGCGCACTATACTTCGTGTTCTTCGTGAACTTCGTGGTTTTAATTTGAAAGCATCTTAACTTTATGACATTGACGTCTGCCTCCAATAGAGATTTATTCACAAAGCCCAGGCTCTAATCTAATTTGAAACAGTTCAAGATTCAACGAAAAAAGGGGCTTGGTCATAACATCGGCCAC
>NZ_DDYV01000010.1:7219-11750 GCF_002348205.1 Desulfobacter sp. UBA2225
TAAAATATGACCAAGGCCGAAAAAAGAGATGCCGAAAACAGTTTGGGTGAACTGAAACCGTTTTTTGCGGTGGGATTCTGCCGCCTTTTTCTATCTGTCCCGATTTTTAATACTACACTAACAAATGCATGGTAAAGAATGTTGGCTAATGGAAGTTGATAAAATAAAGAGGAGGGCCTACCTTTGAGCATTGTTGGAAATCTGCGGCTGCGTTATGTGTTTGGTTTAAGTGCCATTGCCATTCTTGTGACCACCTCGTTCTTTACCATGCAGCATCTCATTTCAAAACAGCGTGATTTCTCCCAGCTGATCAACCTTGCCGGGCACCAGGCCGGCCTTACCAACCGCATTGCGTATTTTGCAAGCCTGATGGCCGCCACCGATGATGAAACCGAATTCAACCAGGCCCGAAGTCAGGTGGGTCTGACCATCCATAAAATGCAGGCCGCCCACAAGGCCTTAAAAGAAGGCGATAGTGAAACCCGAATTCCCAAGGTGACCAATGAAGCCCTGGAAACCATTTACGAAGACCCTATGATGGGTCTGGACTCTGCCCTGCAACGGTTTCTGGAACGGGCCCAAAATGTGTATGAAACAGATCTGGAGAGTTTGTCCATCGGGTCCATTGACTATATATACCTGGTCAATTACGGCCCCCATGTGCTTGACCCCCTTTTGGATGCAGCGGTTGACGAATATGAGCGCATCGGCAGAGCCGCCATTGTCAAGATAGAACGGTTTGAAGGGATTGTATGGCTGGCAGCCCTGGCCGCTTTGCTCCTGGAGGCATTTTTTATTTTCAGACCCTTGGAAAAACAGGTGCGCCAGGCCCTTAACTCTCTGCAGGCCTCCGTGACCCAGTTGACAGACACCCACCAGCGTCTGGTGGAGGCCCAAAGACTTGCCCTGGTCGGGGACTGGGAGATGGATGTGGCCTCCGGGGCGTTGAGCTGTTCGGATCAGGTCTATGAGATTATCGGAAGATCCATGGGCACTGTTGAAATGAACAGTGAAAATGTACTTACCTTTATCCATCCGGATGATAAAAACATTGTTAAAAATCATTTCAATGCCCTTGCCAAGAATCCGGATGCATTAAATATGGAGTACCGGGTGATTCGGCCGGACGGATCTGAACGTTTGGTATATCAGCAGGCGACTTCTGTGAAGGACACTGATGGGCGTGTGTTAAAAATTTCAGGCACCATCCATGACATCACCGAGCGCAAAGAGTTATCAAACAGACTGGATAAGTTGTCCCGGCATATCCCCGGATTTATCTTCCAGTATAAACGTGACAGGAACAAAACCGGGTGCATGTCCTATGTCAGTCGAGGGATTCAGCAGACCTGGGGCGTCACTCCCGATTTACTCCAGGACGACACCCGGGCGCTTTCAGATCTGATATATGAAGAAGATCTGCAAAAGGTTATCGAGAGCATTGATGCCTCGGCCATATCTTTAAGAACCTGGAAAGCCCAGTTCCGGATCAGGCATCCGGAAAAAGGCGAGCTCTGGCTTGAGGGCCATGCCACCCCGGAGCAAATGATGGACGGCGGCACATTGTGGTACGGCTATATCTGGGATATCACCGAACGGCGGCTGGCAGAAAACCGGATTCGACGGTTGGCCCTTTATGACCCGCTGACCGGGCTTGCCAACCGCCGCATGCTGATGGACAGACTCGCCCATGCCGTTGCTTTGTCCGGCAGGAACAAAGAGTGTGGTGCCGTGCTCATGCTGGATCTGGATAATTTTAAAAGCCTGAATGATACCAAAGGTCATGATATCGGGGATGCCCTGCTTGTGGAAGTGGGCAGACGCCTTGCCGGCTGTGTCCGGGAAGCAGATACCGTGGCCCGCCTTGGCGGGGATGAATTTGTTGTGATTCTGGAGTGTCTGGGCAATGATGAAACCATAGGCAATGACAAAGTCATGGCTGTGGCGGAAAAAATCAGGTCGGAACTGAACCGCTCCTATATCCTGGGAGATGGCCGGCATGTTCACCACACCAGTGCCTCTGTCGGGGTGGCCATTTTTCACGGCAGGGACCGGGATGAAAGCGAGATACTCAAACACGCTGATGTGGCCATGTACGAGGCCAAGGACCTGGGCCGCAACCGCATCTGTTTTTATTCCAAGGCTCGCCAGGTCATTGTGGACACCAGAAGCGCCATGGCCCTGGATATGCAGACCGGCCTGGATAACGGCGAATTCTGCCTCTATCTTCAGCCCCAGGTATTGAAAACCGGTATGCTGTGCGGTGCAGAAGCCCTGCTCAGATGGCTGCCCCGGGACAAACCGCCTGTCAGTCCGGACTCTTTTATCCCTGTGGCCGAAAGTACCGGTCTGATTCTGCCTTTGGGGGAATGGGTGCTTAAGCAGGCCTGCACCATTGTCATGGATTTGGAAAAATACCAGCTCCCCGAAGATTTTGCCCTGGCTGTGAATATCAGTGCCCTGCAGTTTGCCGATGAAAATTTTATCAAAACCGTTAAACGGGTGTTCCATGAAACCGGCGCCACGCCGTTACGATTGAAATTTGAACTCACCGAAACCAGCCTTGTCCAGGATATGAACCGTGCCGGAAACATTATGAAGGAACTTCGCAGCATGGGATTGCAGGTTGAGCTGGATGATTTCGGTACCGGGTATTCTTCGCTCAACTCCATTAAAAATCTGCCCCTGACCGCGCTGAAGATAGACGCCTCCCTGATCCGCGGCATTGAAAAGGATGAGTCCAGCAGAGCCATTGTCCGCGCGGCCCTTGCCATGGCCCGGGCCATGTCGCTGCAAACCATCGCCGAAGGCGTGGAAACCGAAAGCCAGATGGATTACCTTGCCAAAGAAGGCTGTGATATGATCCAGGGTTATCTTTTTGCCAAGCCCATGCCCTATGAGGAGTTTGTCTCCTACCTGGGCCGAAAAGTAAAGACCGCGTAAACCGGCTGGGCATACCTTTTGGGATTGATTTGGGCAGAATTCATAGGTGTTATGGAATTTTCTATCTTGATCATGAGATGGAATTTTTAGCTTTATCCAATATTTTTCTAATCATTTGAGCCATGTCAGATTTACCTATAGGCTTCATTAAAAATCCATTCACACCTATCTCTTCAGCTTTTTCTTTATTAATCCGTTCACTGAAACCGGTACAGATTATGATGGGTATATCCGGCCTGATCTGCCTTATTTCATATGCCAACTGGTCCCCCGTCATATTGGGCATAGACATATCAGTAAGAATCAAATCAAATGCTTTTGGTGACTTTTCAAAAAAATTTAGTGCATCATGACTGCCTATTGATATGGTTACCTTGTAACCCAGTCGTTCAAGCATTTGGCCTTCTAATTTTGCGATTGAAATTTCATCATCAACAACGAGAATTTTTTCCGCTCCTGATGGTAAGATGCTCTGTAAATCATCTGTCAAAGGAATGTATTTTGATTTCATCAGTGGAATACATACTTCAAAAGAAGATCCTTTACCCGACTCACTGGTAACAAAAATTTCTCCGCCATATTCCTTAACAATGCCATGAACTACTGCAAGACCCAAACCGGTTCCCTTACCCTGTTCTTTGGTCGTAAAATAGGGTTCAAAAATCATTTCCAGTGTCTCGGAATCTATTCCGCATCCATTGTCAGATACGGATAGCATTGCATAACGACCAGGTTTTATCTGGTTTTTTGTAATCGAATGTTTCTTAAATTCTTTTTCTTTTAATTGGATATTAATTTTACCATTCCCAGAATCAACAGCATGATAAGCGTTTGTGATAAGATTCATTGCAATCTGATGCAACTGTGTAGGTTCTGCCATGACCATGCCGCAATCTTCTTGTATGTCCCAGTTAATTTCAATATTTGCAGGAATTGTAGAACGAATAAGTTTGGACACCTCCTTCAGCACCTTTTGAATTCTGGTTGGTATCGGCTTTTGATCTGATTGACGGCTGAATGCCAGGATTTGTTTCACAAGATCGCTTCCTCTTTTTCCGGCTTTATATATTTCTTCCGCTTTTTCTCTTTCATTGCTTTCGGGGGGAAGATCCTCAAGAAGTAATTCTGACATTCCGACAATTGGAAACAGAATGTTATTAAAATCATGGGCGATACCACCGGCAAGATTGCCTATGGATTCAATTTTTTGCGTTTGACGAATGTGTGATTCAAATTTTTTGCGTTCTGTAAGATCTCGAATAATGGAAACCCATCCGGTTCTTTGATCTGATTTGTTTTTTAGTTCCAAAACAGTATGCTCTGTGGGAAAAATCTGACCATCCTTGCGTTTCATTGAAAATTCGAAATTCGTTAAATAACCTTGTTTTTTAACAGCAGGAAATAAAGCATCTTGAAATTCGGCTAAATGTTTTTCATTAACATGTAGCATATCAGCTGGCTGTCCCAGGATTTCATCTTTTGTGTAGCCAAAGAGGGTTGAAACAGCTTTATTCATCTCAACTATGCGTGCCGGTTTTTCCGGACCTAAAATAAAGATAGCATCTATAGTTCTGGTCATATGACTTGA
>NZ_DDYV01000102.1:0-241 GCF_002348205.1 Desulfobacter sp. UBA2225
CAACTGACTCTTAATCAGTAGGTCCTGGGTTCGATTCCCCGATGGCCCACCACTACAGCAATAAGGCTTTCAGCGGTTTTTCGTTGGAAGCTTTTTTGCTTTTTAAAGACTTTCTGTGTGAGGGTCTGTGTCAGTGATGTCCGGCTATGTTTTTGAAAAGCAAATTTAATGCAATTTTTTATAACGACCATGTCCTTACGGACACAACAAACAATAAAAGATGTGAGTATTGAGTATTGAG
>NZ_DDYV01000102.1:248-23366 GCF_002348205.1 Desulfobacter sp. UBA2225
ATGGGCTGACCTGACATATCAACTGACAGGCATAGCCCACAACAAGCCTTTAAAGATCTGAGTACCTTACCCAGCCATTCTTATAAAAAAACGCATTTTTTTGTTGACAAAAGCGCGGATAGAGGAGATTTATGCATCTCTGGTTCGTTTTAATAAGTCGGATAAAAATGGTTTAAATCAACCGTCCACATTGGCAGATAATCGCTACTGTCAAAACCGTTGTTAAGCCATAATCCCGGGAAACCGTTATCTTTAGGTTTGCTTAATCTGATAAAACATTCGCAGATATACAGCCAACCGTCTTTACCGATCAGCGGAAAACCTTTTGATGTTTTGATTTGTTCCCAGTCTGGCAGAATAAGTTTATAAAGGGCAATCAAGGCTTCTTCCGTGCTTTTGGACTGTTTAAAGATATGGTCAACTTGCTCTTTTGTTATTTCCATGAGACCTCTTTAACCTCCTGGCTTAAATCTCAAATCTTTTATTCTTAAAATAGTTCTAAATGCAATATAAGTACCATGATTGAAAAATATTTCTATACAGGATGTTATGATTTTCTGCGGGTGAGGGGGGAGTGGTCTTCGATACTTTTTTATCCAATTATTGGGTAATTTTTTTGTTATTTGGAAATCAATGCATACTGTTGGTGAAATGTGTTTTAACATAACCGATTGCCCTGGCAAAAGTAAAATAACTTTACCCAATCCTGTTTTTTTTATATGAAAGAGAAGTGTAAATAAACCGCTTTCCTTTGTTAAAGAATTTTATTCTCAAGGAGAAAAAATGCCTGTAATTGTCCAATATATTGTTGTCAGGGATGGAGATAAAAAGATGACATTCGCGACAAAAAAAGAAGCAGACGACTATGACAAGATGCTAGATATTGCCGACAATTTGTTTGATTTTCTTGAAAATTCCCATATCGTTCTTGATGAAACCCGCAAAGAAGAAATCTCCCTTTTGTTGGCTGAAAAACGCGATGAGGTGATGCCCATTTTAAGGGGCGTCTCCCCCAAAGCCGAAAATAACCGTAAAAAAAACGCCTCTTCTTTGGAAACTGCCAAAATCCGGGGCAAAGCCGTTGCAAAACAGCCTGCGTCCAAACAGGCCGAGACCTCTGAAGCCAACACAGATCCTGAAGTCAAGCCTGTTGCCAAGTCTGCGGCCCAGGCCGCTCCCCCCATAAAGGGGGCATCTTCAAAAAAGAGTGGATAGACGGGATAATTCTTTAAATCCAAGTGTCGGCTTTTGGCCAAAGGAAAATACCTATGCCGTCTTTTTTATTTAGGCTGATGCGTGTGCTTGCAGTTGTGCTGTTTGCAGCGGGCGTGGCTTTGTGGTTATTTGTTTCTAAAGAAAAACCCCAAAAAAAGGAAATGGTTAATACGCCTCCCAAGGTGTTATGTGTTCCGGCAGTATCGGGCAGTGCTGATATGATCGTTGAAGCCTTTGGGACGGTTATGCCCCGAAACAGTGTGAAGCTGGCCATGGAGATTGCAGGCCGGATTGATTATGTCCATCCTGATTTCCGTGAAGGTGCAAGTATTCATAAAGATGAGATCCTTTTGCGCATTGACCAGCGCACCCTTGTCTTGAATGAAAGGAATGCCGGGGTCCTTGTGGATCAGGCCCGGGCCGATATCCGCCTGCTTGAACAGGAAATATCGAATTTAAAGGCAGATGCCGGGCTTGCCCGCTCTAATCTTCAACTGGCTGCCAAGGAGCTGGAGCGAGTCAGGGCGCTGGCTGAAAATCAGTTTGCATCCAAAACCAGTTTGGATAAGGTGGAACAACAGTATCTGTCCGCGAAAAATCAGTTGCAGAAAATCACCAATGCCCAGGAACTTGTCCCCTCACGGATGGCCTTGAAAAAATCAGCCCTGGCTTCGGCACAGGCTGCACTTGCAACGGCTTCTCTGATGCTTGAAAAATCCGAAATTAAAGCAGGCTTTTATGGCTTTGTGATGGCCAAACAGGTCCAGGTCGGGGAATATGTTAATCCGGGCCAGGTGCTTGGGGTGATGTATGAAAAAGATGCCCTGGATGTGGATATCCGCGTTCACCTTGAAGAACTTCAATGGCTGGGTTCTGTTTTTGAAAACGGGGGGCGGCCCCAAGTGATTATAACCATTGCCAATCTGGAAGGCGGACGATCTCCGGTGTGGCCGGGTCGTGTGGTCAGAATTAAAGCCGCCATTGACGAAAAAACCCGGACCATGCCCATGACCGTGGAAATTGGTAGCCTGGATGTTAAAGATCCTTTGCTGCTGCTCAGACCCGGTGTCTTTGTTAAGTGCCGTGTCAAAGGGGAACAAAAAGAAAATGTGTTTAAGATTCCACGAACACTCATGCGCTCGCCGGATACCCTGTATCTGGCTAAGGCAAATCATCTCGTGATTAAAAAGGTCAAAGTGATCCGGCGGTTTGAAGAAGATGTTTATATCACAGAAGGCTTAACCCCCGGTGATCTGATCATTGAATCTCCCCTGCCCGGGGCTTTAGACGGTATGGCAATCACGGTTAAAAAGGCCGGGGAGAACTAAATGAAGGCCCTTGGCAAATGGTCGGTGGAGCATCGGGTTACGGTGAATCTGATCATGGTCTTTCTGATTGTGGCCGGGATGTTTACGGCCATGAACATGAAGCGGGAGATGTTCCCGCAGTTCTCTTTGGATATGATCAGTATTGCCGTGGATTATCCGGGTGCCTCCCCCGAGGATGTGGAAGAAGGTATCTGCATCAAAATTGAAGAACAGCTCAAAAGTCTTGAAAATATCAAAACAATGTATTCTACGGCGGTTGAAGGACATGCCAGCGTGGTACTGGAACTGGATGCCGGCACGGACATTACCGCCAAGCTTAACGAAGTCAGAACAGAGATTGACCTGATTGATTCTTTCCCCACCCAGGCCGAAGATCCTGTGGTGGTTGAGATCAAAAACAATGAGCCGGCCATTTATGTGGCTGTTTACGGTGATGTGGCCGAACGAACCCTTAAACAGACTGCCGAGAAAATCAGGGATGATCTGGTGGGTTTTGATGAAATATCGCTGGCAGAACTCATGGGGGTTCGGGAGTATGAGATCTCCGTGGAGATTTCAGAAGAAAATTTGCGCAACTTTTCCCTCTCTTTTGATGATGTGGTGCGCGCCGTGGGCTCGGGAAGCCTTGAATTGCCCGGCGGGCTGATCAAAACCAGTGGTGGCGAATTTTTAATCCGGGCCAAGGGCAAACGGTATACCGGTGCTGAATATGAACAGATTCCGCTGGTGACAAGGCCTGACGGCACTGTGGTCCGGCTCGGGGATGTGGCCCGGGTGGTTGACGGATTTGAGGATCTGGACCTTCAATCCCGTTTTAACGGGCAACCTGCTGCCATGGTGGTGGTAAAACGCACCGATTCCCAGGATACCATTGCCATCTCCAACCGGGTGCTTGCCTATCTTGATAATGCCCGGGATGATCTGCCCAAAGGGATACGTCTTGGGTACTGGTACAATATAGCGGACATGGTTCAGGAGCGCATTGATCTTTTGCTCAAAAACGGAACCCAGGGGATTATCCTGGTGTTTGTGGTGCTGGCCCTGTTTCTGGATTTAGGCCTTGCCTTCTGGGTGGCATCGGGTATTCCTATCTCCTTTATGGGGGCGTTTCTTTTTCTGGAATACATTGGCGCGTCAGTGAATATGCTCTCTTTGTTTGGATTTATCATGACCCTGGGCATCCTTGTGGATGACGCCATTATTGTGGGGGAGAACGTTTATACCCATTACTCTGCCGGAAAAACACCCAAGCAGGCTGTCATGGCGGCCATGGAACAGGTGGGGGGACCTGTGGTCATGGCTGTGGCCACAACCATTGTGGCGTTTGCGCCTTTAATGTTTATCACCGGCATCATGGGAAAGTTTATCGCTGTCATGCCCCAGTCCGTGATTTGCATTCTTTTCATATCCCTTTTGGAAGCTTTTTTTATCCTGCCTGCACACCTGGAAAGCACCCTGTCCCACTCACCGGCGCGGGGCGGTATGCCAAGGATTTACAAGAAGTTGTTTTTCTGGGCCCACTGGCTTAAAACAGATGTTGCCTATATTCACAGCACCCTGAGAATCCGGATGGAAAAAGGACTGAATCATGTCATCTATGCCTGGTATCTTCCAATACTGCGCTATTGTGTCAAAAATAGGTATTTTACTCTGGTACTGGGCCTAGGATGTCTGATCATCAGTTTAGGACTGATTGCCGGCGGCCATGTGCCGTACACTTTTTTCCCCAAAAGTGATTCCAACTGGATGTATTCGGAGATTGTTTACCCTTTGGGCACCCCCTTTGATACCACCCAGAAAACCATTAAACAGATTGAAACCGGGGCCTTTAAACTCAACGATTATTTCAGGGATCGGGTTGAGGACAACAAAGATCTTATCGTAAATACCTTTTCCCTGGTGGGGGTTATACCACAACGGGACTGGAAAGAGGGGGTATCGGGCGGGCATTGCGGTATCGCCTGGATTGAGATTTTACCGTCTGCAAAGCGTCCGGATATCCTGGCTTCGGAGGTGACAAGCAAATGGCGGGAATTCACGGGTGATATTCTGGGGACGGAGCAGTCTATATTTACCATTATCGGCAGCGGTCCCGGAGGAAATCCCATTGAGATCCGTCTGCACGGAAGTGAGCTTTCCCAAATGGAAGCGGCAGCCCAGGCCCTTAAGGAGGAGATTGCATCCTATCCGGGCACCTTTGACATCACCGATGATTTCAGGCCCGGAAAGATGGAAAAACAGATCTATATCCAACCGGGCGCCGAATCTTTAGGCGTGACCATGGCAGACATCGCCACCCAGCTTCGCCAGGGATATTATGGTGATGAAGTTCTTAAAATCCAGCGGGGAAAAGATGATGTCAAGGTCATGGTCCGGTATTCCAAGCAGGAACGGGAGACCGAAGCCAGTATAGACCGGCTTCGCATCCGGACAAAGGACAATCGTGAAATCCCCTTGAACCAGGTGGCGCGCATTGAGACCCAGAGGGGGTACGCGACAATTAAGCGCGTGGACAGGCACAGGGTGATCACCGTGACGTCCGATCTTGATGAGGACACTGCCAATGCCCAGAATATTGTCAAAGATTTAAGTAAAAAATTTTTGCCTGACATGATCAAGCGCTTTCCCGGGATTGCCTATGACCTTGAAGGCCAGGCCAAGCGCAGCAAAGAGTCCATGGAAAGCCTGATCAAAGGATTTGTTGTGGCAATCATGATTATCTTTCTGCTTTTAGCAAGCCAGTTCCGCTCCTACAACCAGCCATTGATTATTATGACCGCTATCCCCTTTGGCCTGATCGGGGCGGTTGTGGGACATTTTGTAATGGGTCTGGATATTACCATGATTTCGATTTTCGGAATTGTGGCCTTGTCCGGTATTGTGGTTAACGATTCCCTGATCCTCATTGATTTTATAAATGTTGAAGTTGCTAAGGGGACAAAGGTGTTTGAGGCTGTGGTCAAGTCCGGTGAAACCCGGTTCCGCCCTGTGATTTTGACTTCCTTCACCACGGTGGCAGGCCTTGCCCCGCTTTTAACGGAAACAAGCTTCCAGGCCAAGTTTCTTATCCCTATGGCCGTGAGTTTGAGTTTTGGCCTGGTTGCAGCCACGGCGTTGACACTTATTTTTGTACCGGCCTTGTATGTGGTGATCGGTGAATTAACCTTGTTTGTGACAGGCGATCAGGATGTACCCTAAAACTAATCGTCTTCCCGGTGGGGGCCGTCGTCCATGGTTTGAATAAAGGCCTGGAATTTTTTAAAGGTGGATGTGTCCATGGCATGCTCCATGCGGCACGCAGTGTCATCAGCCTTTTGTTCCTCCACGCCGACAAAACGGATCAGAAAATCTTTTAACATAATATGACGTTTTTCAATTTCTTTTGCTATTTTTTCACCTTTGGGTGTCAGGGTTACATAGCCGTAGGGTTCATAATTGATCAGTTCCTGGGCTGCCAGTTTTTTGAGCATCCCGGTGACGGATCCGCGCTTGATGTCAAGCCGTTCGGCAATATCCTTTGACCGGGCAACCGTATTGGTCGTTTGAAGTTCAAGTATGGTTTCAAGGTAGTCTTCCAGGCTTTCGGACAGGTCAATTGCTTTTGTCATTCATCTTCCTCCGGTTGAAATTTAGCATTTCTTATAATGAAGCGTCTTGATAAGTTTATCAATATATTTTTTGAAAGTTTAAAAAAAAATTAGGCAGAGTCTTACATTTTGCGNNCCTAAAGTGTTGTCAGACCGTAAAATCTGATTATACTATGATAGAACATGTTGTTGCAGCTTTTACCCGTAATCAATAACTTTTAATTATAGAGGTAATTTATGAGCGATGATCCCACACCCATAACGCCTGAGATTGTAACAGAAGAGGAAGAGGAAAATGAAAATGAAAATAAAGGTGAGCTGGTTACCCAGAGTAGCAAGCCTAAATTTTTGTATCTTGTGCCCATAACCGGACGTCCCCACCTGCCGGCTCAGGCACAGCCTTTAGTTGTCAGCAAGAAGCGATGGGAAGAGACATTGGCCAAATCAGCCAAGGAGAACCAGGGGCTTTTAGGGTTGTGCTATTTCAGTGAAGTCAAGGGAGGGTACGTATATAAAGAGGATTTTCCCAAGATTGGATGCGTTGTGCGCATGCTCAATGTCCAGGAAGTACAGGGCAATCTGCAGTTCATTGCCCAGGGCCTGGAGCGGTTTAAAATTAAAAAATTTTTGTCCGACAAGCCCCCCTTTGTGGCGGAGGTGGAATATTTCCCTGAATCCAAGGACGATGAGGATACGGTCAAGGCCTATGCCATTTCTATTATTTCAAATATTAGGCAGCTTTTGTCCTTGAATCCTTTGTATTCCGAAGAACTCAAACAATACCTGAATCATTTTTCACCGGACCAGCCTTCGCCCTTGACCGATTTTGCGGCCGGTATTACCACGGCGTCCGGGGATGATCTGCAGGATATTCTTGAAACCGAATCCATTTTGGACCGGATGAAAAAGGTCATGATGCTTCTGCAAAAGGAGATTGAAATTGCCAAACTGCAGACAAAAATCCAAAAGGACATCAATACCAAGGTCGATGACAACAAGCGCAAGTTTTTTCTCAGAGAGCAGCTTAAGGCCATTCAGAAGGAGCTTGGCATTCAAAAGGATGATAAAACCTCTGATGTGGATAAGTTCAAGGAGCGGTTTGAAAAACTTGACCCGCCGGAACATGTGATCAAACGCTTTGCCGAGGAAATTGAAAAGCTCTCTGTGCTGGAAACCGGGTCTTCGGAATACGGGGTGACCCGTAATTATCTGGACTGGGTCACCTCTTTTCCCTGGGGGGTATATTCCGAAGATAATATTGATATAGAGCGGGCCGAAAAAGTACTTGACCGGGATCATTCCGGGCTCTCCGATGTTAAGGAGCGGATCATCGAGTTTTTTGCCGCAGGCGTGTATAAAAAGGATATTTCAGGGTCCATCATTTTGTTTGTGGGACCGCCCGGTGTGGGAAAAACCTCCATTGGAAAGTCCATTGCCGAAGCCCTGGGCCGAAAGTTTTATCGGTTTTCTTTAGGGGGGATGCGTGACGAGGCCGAGATCAAGGGACATCGGCGCACCTATGTGGGGGCTTTGCCCGGCAAAATGGTCCAGGCTTTGAAAGATACGGCCGTAGCCAACCCTGTGATTATGCTTGATGAGGTCGATAAAATAGGCGCATCCTACCAGGGAGATCCTGCTTCGGCATTGCTGGAAGTGCTGGATCCCGAACAGAATTCAGCATTTTTGGATCATTATCTTGATCTTAGCATTGATCTGTCCAAGGTGCTGTTCATCTGCACGGCCAACACCCTGGACACCATCCCGCCTCCCTTGCTGGACCGTATGGACCGTATTAATTTGAGCGGGTATATCAGTTCCGAGAAGTTGGAGATCGCAAGGAAGCATCTGTGGCCCAAGCTTTTGAAACGCAATAAGCTCAGTGCCTCCACCATCACCATCACCGAACCCACCATCCGGCATCTCATTGAAGGGTATGCACGGGAAGCTGGGGTCCGTAACCTTGAAAAGCTTTTGAACAAGATCATCCGCAAAAGCATTGTCAAAATTTTAAAGGAGAAACAGGAGAAGATCCAGATCAACATCAAGTCCTTGGAAGATCTGCTGGGACCGCCTGTATTTACCCCTGAAAAACAGATGACAGGTCCCGGCATTGTGACAGGCCTCGCCTGGACTGCCATGGGGGGTGCTACGTTGTCCATTGAGGCGGTGAAGGTGCATGAAAAAGGCTCCGGGTTCAAACTAACCGGAAAGCTTGGGGACGTGATGCAGGAGTCCGCCTCCATTGCACTTTCCCATGTGCGAGCCTCATCACAGAGTTATGGCATCAGTGAAAATTATTTTGATGAGGCCTTTATTCATATTCATGTGCCCGAAGGGGCCACACCCAAGGACGGTCCAAGTGCCGGCATCACCATTGCCACAGCCATCGTGTCCATGGCGTCGGGGCGTGAAATTGAAAGACCATTGGCCATGACCGGCGAGATTACACTTACGGGCGATGTTCTGCCCGTGGGTGGAATCAAGGAAAAAATCATTGCCGCCCGGCGGGTGGGTATCAAAGAGATCATCCTGCCCCAGGGGTGTGTCAGTGATTTTAAGAAACTGCCCGAACATATTAAAGAGGGCATTGAGTTTCATTTTGTGAAGAAATATAGAGAGGTATATAAGATCGTATTTGGATAGATGAAGTAGCCTGATCTTTATTAACCAACTTTTACCCGATCCCCTGCCGGGGGATCGGGTCAGATTGTAAACAAACCCTGTCATTTTGATGGGGGGTGTTCTTCTATCGTTGATCTGATTTTTTTCCACACCTGTTCCGGAATCTGGGCCCCCATAACCTGGCACACTTCGTATCCGCACATTGATCCTAACCGGCCGCTTTTTTCAATGGAAAGTCCGTTGGCAATGCCGTATAAAAAGCCGGCTGCCCACAGATCTCCGGCCCCTGTGGTGTCCACGGGGTCATTGCCTTTTACCGGCTCAATGCGGGTCACGGTGTTGTTATGCCAAATATAGCTGCCCCGGCTTCCCACTTTTAGAACGGCATATGTAACATTGACAGATAGTTTTTCAAGGGCGGCACTTTCATCTGATTCCCCGGTATAGGCCTTTGCCTCGTCTTCGTTGGCAATCAGGATATCCACATATTCTTTGACCAAATCCGGCAGAATATCTTGGGATGCATTGACCACCTCAAAGCTTGCCAGGTCCAGGGCAACCAGGGTGCCTGCCGCTTTGGCCGCTTTGACCGCGGCCATCATCAGGTCGCGGTTAAACAGCAGATAGCCTTCCACAAGGGCAATGGCCGTGTCTGAAAACATTTGGCTGGTAACGTCGGCAGGGTCCAGCAGGCTTGATGCACCAAGATCCGTGAACATGGAACGTTGGGCATCTGGTGTTACAATGGACAACACCTTGCCTGTGGGGGTGTCAAAGTAACTAAGCACGGGTTCCACGTGGGATTCCCATACCTTGTCTTCAAAAATATCTCCGTATTCATCTTCGCCCCGGGCCCCGATAAACCTGGCTGTACCGCCGAGGTTGCCCACGCCCAGGATGGTATTGCAGGCAGCCCCTCCGGGTACAATCACCGGTATCTGGGACGAAGCTGATATGATGTCCTGCTGTTCAGCAGACGTTACATAGGTCATTCCGCCTTTTTCTTTGTTAAGTTTGTGTAAGAATTCATCGGTCTCGTTGATAAGGACATCCACTAAGGCAGAGCCGATTCCGGTGATGGTATTGGAAGGCATAATCTATCTCCAGTTTTATATATAATTATTTTAAAAATGACGGTTATCATCAAAAAGTCGGGCCCGCTTGTCAAGGTGTTTGTAATATTTATGCAAATATAAAGATATATTGATGCATATTTATATGCCATTGACAAAGATAATGATAAGTGTCATTAATATAAAACTTTTTATGTTTCCCGCATTGGCTTTGCTATATTTAAATTTTGCAGCGCCGGAGCGGGGAAATTTTATATACCAACACGCACGCATGCATAAATAAATTACCCCCCCCCCATATTAAGCGTAAGGAGATATCATGTCAGCAAACAAATCTTTTCTGTTTACATCCGAGTCTGTGACCGAAGGCCATCCTGACAAGGTGGCAGATGCCATCTCGGACAGCATTCTTGATGCCATCATGGCCGAAGATAAAAAATGCCGTGTGGCCTGTGAGACACTTGTGACAACAGGGCTTGTCATGGTTGCCGGTGAAATTACAACCGAGTGCTATGTGGACATTCCCGAAGTGGTCAGGGCCACCATCAAGGATATTGGTTATAACTCCTCCAATATGGGTTTTGACTGGCAGACATGTTCTGTTATCACCAGCATTGACCACCAGAGTGCCGATATTGCCCAGGGGGTAAATGAGGGTGACGGGCTTTACAAGGAGCAGGGTGCCGGCGACCAGGGCCTGATGTTCGGTTTTGCCACCAATGAGACCGAAGAATTGATGCCCATGCCCATTATCTATGCCCATAAGCTGACCAGGCGGTTGGCACAGGTCCGGAAGAATGGCGCCCTTGACTTTCTGCGTCCCGACGGAAAATCTCAGGTAACAATCGAATATGTGGACGGTGTGCCCAAACGGGTTGACACGGTGGTTGTCTCGACCCAGCACTCACCGGATATTTCCTATGACGATCTTAAGGTCGCTGTAATTAAAGAGGTTATTAAAAAGGTAATTCCTGCAGAGATGATGGACGGTGACACCCGATTTTTCATCAACCCCACCGGCCGTTTTGTTGTGGGGGGGCCCATGGGCGACTGTGGTGTGACGGGACGTAAAATCATCGTGGACACTTATGGTGGCCAGGGTAGCCACGGCGGCGGCTGTTTTTCAGGAAAAGACCCTTCCAAGGTTGACCGTTCCGCTTCCTATATGGGCCGCTATGTGGCCAAAAATATGGTTGCTGCAGGGCTTGCCGATAAATGCGAAGTGCAGATTGCCTATGCCATCGGCGTGGCCGAACCTGTATCCATGATGGTGGATTTCATGGGAACCGGAAAAATTTCAGAAGCCAAAGCCCGTGAAATTGTCCAAGAGGTGTTTGACCTGCGGCCGGCCGGCATCATCAAAGAACTTGATCTGCTTCGTCCCATCTACAGAAAAACATCTGCCTACGGACACTTTGGACGCAAAGACCCTGATTTTTACTGGGAAAGAACCGTCAAAGCCGATCAGATCAGATCCCTTGCAGGGTTATAATTTACAGCAAAAGGAATTTTTATGAGTCAGAAGCAAGATAACGGATATATAAAGCTGGATTTGTCTTTACCCTATAAAGTCAAGGACATTGGTCTGGCCGAACACGGACACAAAGATATGCAGCTGTCCGAAAAAGAGATGCCCGGATTGATGGCCATCCGCGAAAAATACGGCCATGAAAAACCGCTTAAGGGCTTTAAAATAATGGGCAGCCTTCACATGACCATTCAAACGGCCATGCTTATTGATACCCTGTATGAACTGGGCGCTGATGTGCGCTGGGCCACCTGCAATATTTTTTCCACCCAGGATCATGCAGCTGCGGCTATTGCCGACAAGGGTACGGCTGCTGTATTTGCATGGAAGGGGGAAACCCTTGAAGAATTCTGGTGGTGTACGGAACAGGCGCTGACGTGGCCGGACGGCTCCGGCCCGGACCTGATTGTGGACGACGGCGGGGATGCTACCTTATTTATTCATCAGGGGGCCAAGGTTGAAGCGGATCCATCCATTCTTGACAAGGATACCAACAGCGGGGACGAGCGCTGCCTCATGGACCGGCTGCGGGAAAGTTATAACCAGGATAAGCAGCGTTGGACCAATATTGCCAAAAAAATCCGGGGGGTCTCCGAGGAGACCACCACCGGTGTGCATCGGTTATACCACCTTGCTTCCGCCGGTGAGTTGCTGTTTCCGGCCATCAATGTAAATGATTCAGTGACCAAGTCCAAATTTGATAATCTTTACGGTTGCCGGGAATCACTGGCCGATGGTATCAAACGGGCCACAGACGTGATGCTTGCAGGCAAAACCGTGGTCGTTGCCGGATACGGCGATGTGGGCAAAGGATGTGCTGCTTCCATGAAAGGCTATGGTGCCATCGTGCTCATCACTGAAATCGATCCCATCTGCGCACTTCAAGCTGCTATGGAGGGGTTCGAGGTGGTCACCATGGACCAGGCGGTAACCCGGGGAGATATTTTTGTTACCGCCACAGGTAATTATCATGTCATCACAGGTGAGCATATTGCACAGATGAAAGATGAGTCCATTATATGTAACATCGGGCACTTTGACAGTGAGATAGAGATGAGTTTTCTGGATAACCATCCGAATGCTGAAAAGATTACGATCAAGCCCCAGGTGGACAAGTGGATACTGCCGTCTGGCCGTTCGGTCATTGTTCTGGCTGAAGGGCGCCTGGTGAATCTTGGCTGTGCCACGGGGCATCCCAGTTTTGTCATGAGCAACAGTTTTTCAAACCAGACCATGGCTCAGATCAAACTGGCCCAGGAAGACCTGGAGAAAAAAGTATATACCCTGCCCAAGGAATTGGACGAGGAGGTGGCAAGACTACACCTGAAAAATTTGTCTGTTAATTTGACAAAGCTGACCCAGGAACAGGCCGATTATATCGGTGTGCCTATTAATGGCCCGTTCAAGCCGGATCATTACCGGTATTAGCCGGTACCTGTCCGGAAATCATATAAACAAGGCGGCTTTTGTAAAAGAGCCGCCTTGTTGCGTGTTGAAACGGATTCATTGTTCTTGGTGTTCAAAATAATGAACCCGGCCTGAAAATATGATTCAAGAACGTGAATTGATGTTTTTGTTTTAATTATTAATGTGTTGTGTTTTTAATTTTAATACTATGCTGTGTGCATGTTCAAAAAAATGAACTTTTCCCTGCTGAAAGATGTTCAAGGTTACTTTATCTATCGTGTAAAAATGCCATGGGATGATTTTTCTATATAAAATAATAATTAAAAACAGTACGTTGTTTTTTTAAGCGAAGTTTGTTGGGATGGTGGCACATCAATTGCTATATACTATTTATAATTAAGATTGAGAACAAATTCATCTTTTTTTCCTTTTTTTCCTTTTCCGAAAAAGGCTGCCGAAACCCGGCAGCCTTTTTTGGTTTTAGGAAGGCTTGGGATGCTCAATCCCCTTACGGTTAATGTGGTGAGGGATCTAATTACAATTACATATAAAAAAGGGGTTTGCCGCTTTTTTCCCATATTCGATTACTTCGAATGAGCATTCCGACAAATTATACTCCTCGCAAGCACTATGGTTAAAACGGACCGTTTCATTTGTAAATTCAATTTGGAGTGGAATGGTTACCGCTACGTTCTCGGAACAAAGACTCTCTTTTTGATAAGGGGTATATCTGACCTCTCCACCTGCTTCGTTTCTTAATATTACGGCATTTTGGGTGGTGCTTAGCGCTGTTACTTCTCCTTGGTTGTTAAACTGCAAAGAGTTGATATCCCCCATAATGCCTTCCGGGTCATTATCAAAAGCTGATATTTTTCCAATTTTTGTTTCAACAGTATAAGGCTCAG
This sequence comes from Desulfobacter sp. UBA2225, assembly GCF_002348205.1. NCBI lineage: Bacteria > Pseudomonadati > Thermodesulfobacteriota > Desulfobacteria > Desulfobacterales > Desulfobacteraceae > Desulfobacter > Desulfobacter sp. UBA2225. Next base: position 13,914 of record NZ_DDYV01000102.1, read on the forward strand.
CCGGTTCAGCCGATTTTATGGAACCGTCTTCATAAAATGAAATGCCAACTCTAATACGCATTGTACCTATGGGTGTTTTTGCTTCAACAGTCTCCTGCGGCCAGAAGGTGATGCTTTTAATATTGCCGTTTTCATAAAAGACGATATTAATTATCTTCGCTTTAACTGTGCCACAGGGCAGCTTTAACTCAAGCTCTTTGGCCAGGGTATACTCGTCTTTCTCTCCCCAATAACCGCTTAGCTTGCCATTAAGGGGAAAAAGTTTTTTCAATAATTCATTATTATAAAACATGACCAGTTCCGCGGATATTTTTCCGTATTTGGTTTCAATGGTCGCCGCCTCTTGAAGAGGAGCTTTTTTTATATTTCCATTATCATAAAAGTTAACCGGTTTTAATACCCGTCTTCCATGATCATCTACTGAATACTGGGGCACAATCACCCCCACGGGTGTTTTAATCTCAAATCGTTCGGTAAAAATCAGGGACGCGGGATTGCCCGATGCGTATTTTTCCAGATTCTGATAGCCGTTTGTCTCGCCATATTTTGTCTTCAGTGTTTCCACGTTAAACCTCTTTTCTTTATATTTTTTCGGGTCTATAGACCTCTTTTGACATATTTATGCCATGGATGGATCAAAATCCACTCCCCATGCCGGCCATGGGGTTCTTTTTGTTGCATGCCTTGACATCTCGTTGGAGCATAAAGTCCCTGCTGTGTCCCTCGAAAACGGCTTCGGCAGCCTCTATGATTGTTCCGTCCAATTCTAGAATATCGATTTTCTTTTGTTTGAGTATACGGCGAGGGCTGTCGCCGAGTCCGGTGACCATCAATGCCCTGCAATCACTGAGCATATTGCTTAAGTCCTCCCAACGCTGTGTGCCACCGCCGGGTTTGGGTGTCTTTCGGGCTTCGATAAAATAAACGCCGCCATTGTCTTTTTGACCATAGATTAATAAATCTTCCGCTTTTCCGAGGTGTTGATTGACCAGTCGGCCGTCAACGCTGGCGACTGCCACATACGGTCGGTCATCACCGTAAATCTCCGGCATTTCGGCGCATTCCTGCAGTTTTCTAATTATTTTGCGGCTATTGCGCTCCCCCAGAAGGCCTACGGCATCTGCACGGCAGCGTTCGCAATGGTACATTTGGGGGATGTATTTTTCCGCCTTTTTTCGAATATTCTCCACTGCTGAATCAGATGGTTCCGGCAAATTTGCAAAATTGGACCCCTTATTTGGATAAAAGGGGATGCAGTTGTGGATGTCTACCTTCAGTTGGGCCATTTTTTCGGCGACCGTTTCAATATGGTCATCATTGATCCCCGGTATAATGACGGTGTTGACCTTGGTGATGATATTCTTTTCTTTAAGGCGGATGATTGCCTCAAGCTGCTTTTCCAGCAAAACCTCGAAGCCGGGTTTGGGGCCTAGGGTTCTCTTGCCGTAACGAACAAAGGAATACAATTTTGATCCAATTTCAGGATCAATTGCATTTAGGGAGATGGTGACATGGCTGATATTCATCGCGGCCAGCTCATCAATATACGGGCCGATACCCAAACCGTTTGTGGTCACGCAACGAATCATTTCGGGGTATTGCCTTTGTACTAACCGAAGCGTTTCCATGGTTTCATCGGGATTGGCAAAGGGGTCGCCCGGTCCTACAATTCCCACGACAGAAATGTCTTTCGCTTGTTCAATTACATATTTGAGATAGGTCATAGCCTGACTCGGCTTCAGGATTGCAGCGGTTACTCCTGGACGGGTTTCATCGATACAGTCGTGTTTTCGATCGCAGTAATTACATTGAATATTACATCTTGGTGCAACAGGCAGGTGGACTCGTCCGCAAACACCTTTTACCTTGACATTGAAACATGGGTGGTTGGATATATTCATTTTTTTCTCCTATTCGTTAAGATATAAAGGTTGCCGACAAGCGGAGCATCGTGCCTGGAAACAATAATTAGTTCATTAAAGCAATAAAAATGCCAACAAATAATAAAATTGGAAAGAATGACAAAAGACTCCGGAAATACATGGAAAAAAAGTATGGCAGCGGGATAGATTCGAAAGAATGGGTGTAATTTCGTGGTGTGGTGTCAGAATGGGCCCGCTTATTTATTACAATTTCGAATAATATTTTTTCGGGCTTGGCATAACATCGGCCACAGCGTAGGTTGGTTTGAACGAAGTGAAACCCAACAAATTATCGGCGTTGGGTTTCGTTCCTCAACCCAACCTACCAAAAATTCGGATGGCCTAAAATATGACCAAGGGCATTTTTTCTTTTGCGCTGCTTTCATTTTTAAAAACTTGAAAATGTGCCCAGATGGGGTATAGTCCTGTCCTACCTATGGAATTATATTACTTTTACGGGTTATTTCCCCTTAAGAAGATAAAAGGCGTGATGCTATGGATTTTAACCCCTGTATGAAACATCAGGTGGTCAGAAAAACGGTGCGGGAATTTGCTGAAAATGAGATCGGACCCCATGCCGCAAGCCTGGACAGGGAAGGGCGCTTCCCAACTGAAATTATTGAAAAGATGGGGCCTTTGAATTATTTTGGCCTCCAGGTGCCGCCGTCTTTAGGCGGAGCCGGTCTTGACACCATTTCCTATGCCATTGTGATCGAGGAGTTATCCCGGGTGTGCGCGGCACTCGGGCTTTGCGTCTCTGTTCACAACAGCGTGGGGCTATACCCTATTTTAAGATTTGGCACCGAGGAACAGATCGCCCGTTTTGTCCCGGACATGGCTGCAGGAAAGCATATCGGTGCATTCTGCCTGACCGAAGCCAATGCCGGTTCCGATGCCGGTGGGGTAGAGACCACGGCAACAAAGACCGGTGACGGATATACCATCAACGGCACCAAGATTTTTGTCACCAACGGCGGGGTGTGCGATGTGGTTCTGGTGTTTGCCGTGAACGCCGATCCACAGGGACCCTCCCGGCCCAATGTCTTTATTGTGGAAAAGACGCGTCCCGGATTCAGTGTGGGTGAAATAGAGGATTTATGCGGTATGCGGGCCAATCCGGTCTCTTCCCTGTTTTTTGAAGACTGCCGGATACCTCAAACCAATCTTCTGGGCAAACCGGGCCAGGGCCTGAAAATCGGTTTGACTGCCCTGGATACCGGCCGTATCGGTATTGCGGCCCAGGCGTTAGGCATTGCCCAGGCCGCATTTGAAGCAGCATTGCGTTATGCCAAGGAGCGCCAGCAGTTCAACAGCCCGTTGACAAAATTTCAAACCATTCAGAATTATCTGGCAGATATGGCCACATCCATTGAGTCATCGCGCCTGCTGTTGTACCGGGCTGCCGCAGCCAAGGACAGGGGGGGAGATTTTGGGGCCCAATCGGCCATGGCCAAGCTCTCCTGCAGTGAAACGGCACGGACGGTGACGGATCTGGCCGTCCAGATCCACGGCGGATACGGATATTCCAGGGAATATGATGTGGAACGTTATTTCAGGGAAGCCAAGGTGACCCAGATCTACGAAGGCACCAGTGAAGTGCAGAAGATGGTTATCGCAAGGCATCTGATTACCCGGCCCAGTTAAGGAAGAAAACGCAGCTATGGAAAATAATACACTTGATATCATCGTATGTATCAAACAGGTGCCCATGGTGTCCGAACTGCCCTGGAACGCCAAAACCGGCACCCTGAAACGGGAGCTTGCCCAGGGCATGATGGACCCGGCCTCACGCCTTGCCCTTGAAGCCGGGCTTCGCCTGCAAAGGATAGGGCAGTCAGAGGATCGCCGGATTCGGGTAACCGCACTGACCATGGGGCCGTCCATGGCCGAGGAGGTACTTCACCAGGCCGTGTCCCTGGGTGCAGACCACGGTGTACTGCTTACGGACCGAAAAATGGCCGGGGCCGATACCAACCTTACCTCTTTTATTCTTGGCCGGTATATAAAGATGTTTAAGCCGGATACAGGTCTTGTGCTGTGCGGTTCCCAGACCAGTGACAGTGAAACGGCGCAGGTCGGCCCTCAGTTGGCCTGTGAACTGGATTTTCCGGCCATCGGCTGGGCATCGGATATCCGGTTGAGCCAACGTTCGCTGATTGTCACCCGGCTGGTAGATGATTTTATGGAAACCCTGGAGATGGATCTGCCGGGCCTTGTCACCATTGACCAGGGCGCATTTGTTCCCCGTTATGCAGGACTTGCCGGCGTGGCCCTGGCCTTTGTCTCTCCCAAAATTGATGTTGTGGATGCCGATCGCCTTGAACTGGACAGCGATTTCAATGCCCTGGAGGATTCGCCCACCCGTATTCTGGATGTGTTTTCGCCTGCCACCCAAAAAGAGAGCCGGGTGCTCAAAGGCGCCGCTAAAACCGTGGTGGATCAGCTCTTTACGGATTATGGAAAAATTATCAGTTCAGCCATGGGCAAAGATTTGAAAAAGGAATGAGGACGCACATGTCAAAAAAATCAACCGGCAAAGATATCTGGGTGCTTGGGGACTATCGCAACTATTTTAAAAACCGGGTCACGCTTCAGATCCTGGCAAGGGCCAGGGCGCTTGCCGGAAAGACCGGCGGCCGGGTGTGCGGCGTGGTTTTTGGCCATGATGTGGATGAATATGCCAGGGAATATATTGCCCATGGTGCGGACCGGGTTTATGTGATTGATCATCCAAGGCTTAAATCCTATGGCATTGAGACCTTTACCAACCTTTTGATAGGGCTGGCCCGGGAGATGAATCCGGATATTATTTTGATCGGGGCCACCCGGTTTGGTCAGGAAGTGGCACCCCGGGTGGCAAAACACCTGGACACCGGTCTTACCGCAGACTGCATTGATCTTGATATAGACGATAATGGACTGCTTGTTCAGATTGCGCCATCCTTTGGGGGCAACCTCATTGCACGGATACTCACGCCCAAAGCCCGGCCCCAGATGGCAACGGTGCGACCCGGCACCTTCCATGAACTGCCCCACGATAATACGGCCCAGGGCGAGGTGCTTACTCTGGATCTGCCCGAAGATCTGCCCACCGAGCGAGTTCGCTGCACCCATTCGGAATACCGGCCTGCCAAAGCCCTGGGCATTGAAAAGGCGGAAATTGTAATTACCGGCGGCAGAGGCATGGGGTCCAAGGGTAAATTTAAAAAACTGTTTGAGCTGGCAGGGCTGCTCAATGCCGAGGTCGGGGCCACACGCCCTGTTGTCCATGCGGGATGGGTGGGTCACGAAGCCCTGGTAGGTCAGGCCGGCAAGCATATCCGGCCCAAGGTGCTCTTCTCATTCGGGGTCTCCGGGGCCATCCAGCACACGGCCGCGCTCATGGATGCCGATTTTATTGTGGCTGTGAACAAAAATCCCAATGCCATGATGATGAAACTTGCGGATGTGGCCATCGTGGCGGATGCCAACCAGGTCTGCTCCGGGATTATCCGGGCACTGAAAGAGAAGATAAGGGACTGATCGTCTTTTTATAAGAACGTTTGTGTAACCAACATAGGTATTTCAACTTTGGTTTTGGGCTGGGTATAGCCTGGTTGGTGCTCAATTGCCGGCCAGCCAGTAAAATCGGTATGGGGGAAGTACCAGCTGATCCTTGAACAGGGTTGGGGTATTTCCAGAGTATAGGTCTCTTATGTGTTCGCCCATCTGGAATCCCTGGGTTTCAAGTTCAAACAGGTTCAGATATTGAGGATGTGCGTCAAAATTTCCCACAACCAAAACACTCTTCCGGGTTTTGATATTAAAACGAACATAGGCCAGCAGTTCGGGATTGCTGATCTCCAGCAGTTTCCGGTTGTTAAAATCTGAAAATTCAGAAACCTTTTTACGAACGGCGATCATCTTTTTTAATGCGTTAAATATCTTATATTCAACCGTACCACGTTGTTTGCGACGCATGGCTTGTTCCCAGTCGATTCTATGACGGTGCGCCCACCGGCTGTCATTGGCTTTGCTGATGTCTTCAATATAGGAATAGTCGTTAATTGTGCCAAGCTCATCTCCGTAATAGATCAGTGGAATTCCGCCAAAAGAGAAAATAATACTATGCAACAGAAGAATGTGCTGAATAATGATGTCAATTTTTTCCGGGTCATTTTCCTCCAGGGCTTTCTCCAACCCGATTAATGAAGTTAATGTTCCTGAAATACGGGCGTCATTGTTTTTTTTCTGATTATAACGGATTTGGGGGACTGGGTCGGGGAGCGATGAAATAGACTGGAAAAATTCATTTCCTGAGTTATGGTTGAAGCGCTAACAGCAACTATAACAATTAAGGAAATCGATATAAATATTTAAAGTCACAAATAATTCTGAGGCGTTAATTGATTTGGGGTATTTCTTCATACTGCGGAATGCGGTGAATGCTTCTGCCGCATTGTTCTCATTTATTTAATGATGGATTTTATGAAAAATTAGGTCAATAATAGAACTTGTCAACCATTCAACATAAGGAATATCCATTATCCATGAAAACTGATGTAACACTAAAAATTGCAGGAGCGGCGGGAGAGGGTATCCAAACCATTGGCGATCTGCTTTCCGAAGTGTGTCACCACAGTGGTTTGTTCACCTTCTCAGTAGATGATTTTGAATCAAGAGTCAGGGGGGGGCACAATTTTAATCTGCTGCGGATCAGCGACAAGGAAGTTGCCGCTCCCGGCAACAGGCTTGATATCCTTGTCTGCATAAACAAGGATGCCTATGACTTACATAAACAAGAGTTACGTTCCGGCGGGATTGTCATTGTCAATGCAGATAAAGCCGGAACAGAAGACAAGACACGTTTTGACATCCCCTTGAAAAAACTGGCAGAAGAGGCCGGGGGAAAAATCACGGCCAATACTGTGGCCGCAGGTGCCGTGCTTTCTATGCTCGGTACGCCTTTCAGTGTGCTGGCTGACATTTTGAAAAAGCGATTTGCCGGCAAGGGCGATAAAATCGTATCGCTGAATATGGCCGCGGCCCAAAAAGGCTTTGATGCCGCCAAAGGCTTAAGCCTGGACACCGGGTTCACATGGGAGGCGAAAAAGAGCAATATTGTTGTTCTCAGCGGGGCCAAGGCCGCGGCCCTGGGCGCGCTGGCTGCCGACTGCCGGTTTTTTCCATTTTACCCCATGAGTCCGGCCACAGGGGTGATCACCAATGTGGTTTCCTATACTAAAAAACTTCCCGTTGTTGTTGAGCAGGCAGAAGATGAGATTGCCGCNNATGACGGAAACGCCGCTGGTGATCCTCAATGCCCAGCGTCCCGGGCCTGCCACAGGGCTTCCCACCCGGACCGGCCAGGCGGATCTGCTTTTTTCCATCCACGCATCCCAGGATGACTTTCCACGGTTTGTTTTTGCCCCAGGCACACCTGTTGAGACCTATGAGACCATGAAGCGGGCTTTTCATCTGTCTGAAAAATACCAGGTCCCGGCCATTCTACTGCTTGACCAGTTCCTGGCCGATTTCAGGATGACAGAGGTCAATACGCTCACGGTAGATCCTGAAATTGAACGCTTTTATGCGCAAAACAACTCCGGCGATGACGATAACCCCTATTTGAGGTATGCACCGGCACAAGACGGCGTTTCCCCGCAGAGACTTCCCTGTTCCGGTCCGGGGCTTGTCCGGATCACGGGTAATGAACATGACCCCGAAGGGCATATCAGTGAAAATGCCGCAAACAGAATTGCCATGACTCAGAAGCGTGCTGCAAAGTTGCCGGCCATGATTAAAGAGATGGCGCCTCCGATTCTGGTGAACCCCACGGCCCCGGTTTTTCTTGTGGGGTGGGGATCAACAAAAGGAAATATTCTGGAAGCTGTTGAAAGACTGAACGCACAAGGCATAGAGGTGGGGGCTGCGGTATTCAAGGACATGTGGCCCATGGACCGGCAGGTCGTCGAAAAAGCGTTGACCGGCAAGCAGCTGATCATGGTCGAACAAAATGCGTCCGGCCAGTTGGGCCGCCTGCTTGCCCAGGAGGCCCGCATCTCTGCCTTTGACACCATTCTCAAATATGACGGCAGACCTTTTTTCCCGGACTATATTGTTCAAAAGGCAAAGGAGCTTGTGAAATAATGATTACGTCAAAAGACTACGATTGCAATTACGAAAATAAATGGTGCCCCGGATGTGGCAATTTCCAGATTCTTGCCGCCATGAAAGAGGCCTTTGCCCAGCAACAGATTCCGCCTGAAAAACTCACATTGATTTCCGGTATCGGCCAGGCCGGAAAAACACCCCATTTTCTTAAATGCAACATGTTTCATGGGCTTCACGGCAGGGCGCTGCCCCTGGCAACCGGGACAAAGATTGCCAATAATGATCTTACGGTGGTGGTCAGCTGTGGGGACGGCGACTGTTATGGGGAAGGCGGAAACCACTTTCTTGCGGCCATCAGGCGAAATCTCGACATGACGCTTCTGGTACACAACAACCAGATTTACGGGTTGACCAAGGGGCAGGCCTCTCCCACATCAAGTCTGGGTATGGTTACAAAACTGCAGAACAACGGAACCCCCTCATCTCAATTTTCTGCCCTGGCCATTGCCCTGGCCGCCGGAGCGTGTTTTGTGGCACGGGGGTTGTCCGGTGAACCCGAACACTTGACGGAACTGATCGTTAAAGCCATGAATTACAAAGGCTTTGCTTTGGTGGATATTTTACAGCCATGTGTCTCTTTCAATAAAATAAACACCCTGAGCTGGTATAAAGAACGGGCGTACAAATTGGACGATACGGACCATGATCCCCAGGATCTTGCAAAGGCATTTCAGCTGGCCCAGGAGTGGGAAAACAGTCTTCCTATAGGCGTGTTGTATGAGTCTGCCGGTACACCATTCCACGAACGGGTTCCCAATCTTAAGGTCCAATCCCTTGCCTCACATAAATATGACGGCAAGGTGATGGCAGATACGCTTTTAAAAAACCTATAGTAAAAAAGGAGATTTCATTTAATATGACGATCTGGCAATGCACCATGTGCTTTACGACTATGGACCAGGAAGAAGTCCCCGGACAGTGCAGTTCTTGCGGGGCGGACAACCGCGTTATTCTTGACAAGGAAACCGTTCCCGAAACCCTTGAAGCGGTCCGGGACAGGGCAAGAAAAAATCTTAAAGGGTTTTGTGCCGCCTACCCCGCCTGTGACGGTAACTTTGATAAACTCTGCCAGAAAGAGGCCTATGGCAAACCCATTGGATTCGGCGGTGCCGGGGCGGGATTCTCCTTTCGGGGAAATGTTGCAGCCCTTGAGGCCGTGCGTCTGAAATTACGGGTGGTGGGGGAACATACCGAACCTGACACCTCCTGCACATTTTTAGGCACAAAGCTTGATTTTCCGGTCATGGGCGCCTCCACGGCAGGTGCCGAACGCTACGGCAATGCCATCAGTGAAGAAGATTTCTGCAGGGCCACGATCCGGGGCTGTAAAGATGCCGGCACCATGGCCTGGCGGGGAGACACCTTTACAGCCCCGGAT
>NZ_DDYV01000066.1:0-27886 GCF_002348205.1 Desulfobacter sp. UBA2225
CGGTGCTGACCGGCGCCGTGCGCCGATCAGGCAGACGCAGTCTGAATGATCGGTGTGCGGTGTCCGGTCCAGTACCTTGTTCTGGCGCCAGAGGCGCCGGGACAAGGTGCTGGACGAAGTCAGCGCCGCGATTCACGGCGGCGGAGCCGCCGTGAACAAGTTAATCTGTGGTTTCCGTTTATCTTTCATGCACACTTATTTAACGGGATAACATGAAAATTTTGAAGGTTATGCAGATCTGAATAGTGCCCTTTTAAATTCAACCTTATTTGGGATTAACCTCATTTTTATTTTCAGTCTTCCGGCATGGCCTAAAAATCAATGGAACCCGGGGTTCTGGGAAAGGCAATCACATCCCGGATATTGGAAATTCCGGTAATCATCATTAAAAACCGCTCAAACCCCATGCCAAAGCCTGCGTGGGGCACGGTGCCGAACCGGCGGGAATCCAGGTACCACCAGTAGGGATCTTTATCAAGACCAATCTCATCCATCCGCGCGTCCAACACGTTTAAGCGCTCCTCGCGCTGACTGCCCCCGATGAGTTCGCCGATGCCCGGAACCAGAAGATCCATGGCAGCTACGGTTTGGCCGTCATCGTTCATGCGCATGTAAAAGGGTTTGATCTGTCTTGGATAATCAGTAAGAAATACTGGTCTCTTAAAATGTTCTTCAGCCAGAAACCGCTCGTGTTCAGACTGCAGGTCAATGCCGTACTCAACCGGATATTCAAATGTTTTGCCACATTTTTTCAAAATGTCCACGGCGTCACTGTAAGAGAGCCGGGCAAAGGGTTTACTGATGAGTGTTTCCAGCTGCTGGCCCAGGTTTTTGTCCACAAAATGCATGAACAGGTCCAGATCCTCTTTGCAGTGTTCCATGGCATGGCTGACCAAATATTTAACCAGTTCTTCGGCATGGTCCATATCGCCCTCAAGATCACAAAAGGCCATTTCCGGTTCCAGCATCCAGAATTCTGCGGCATGGCGCCGGGTATTGGAATTTTCCGCCCTGAAGGTTGGGCTAAATGTATAGACATCACCCAGGGCAAGGGCAAACATTTCGGCAGAGAGCTGTCCGGATACGGTGAGATTGGCCTCCTGGCCGAAAAAATCCCTGGAAAAATCCATTTTCCCCTGTTTTTGAACATCAGCCGGATCAAGGGCGGTGACCCGGAACATCTCTCCTGCACCCTCGCAGTCAGAGCCTGTGATCAACGGGGAGTGAAGATAATGAAATCCCTTGTCCAGATAAAAGGTATGAATGGCCTGGGCCATCCGGGATCTGATCCTGAAAGCGGCACCGTATTTGTTGGTCCGGGGCCGAAGGTGGGCAATGCTGCGCAAAAACTCGTCGGTATGCCGCTTTTTCTGCAACGGATAAGTTTCCGGCGCAATGCTGATCACATCCACGGCCGTGGCCTGGATTTCCCATTTCTGGCCCTTGCCGGGCGATGCCGCCAGCTGACCGGTTACCCCGGCGGCAGAACCTGTGGTCAGTTTTTCCACCTGGTCGTATTCAGCCAGGCCGTTTCCGGCAATCACCTGGATATTGGCCAGACACGAACCGTCATTGAGTTCAATAAAACTAAAATCCTTTGCGTCCCTTTTTGTCCGGACCCATCCCTGTACAAAAACCTCACCCGGTGAGGCAGCCATATCCAGTACAGCCTTTATCTTGGTTCTTTTCATTGCAATTTCCGTTTTGAAAATATATAGTTACTGATTTTTAAATAGGTAAAGTAAAGGTTAGAATATAAAGAAATTCAGTATCATGCATGATAAAAATTATCAATACATCCTTAACCGGGTCCAGACCCCGACCCGGTATTCCGGCAATGAAATCAACACAGTGAAAAAAGACCTGTCCCAGGTTGATCTAACCTTTGCCCTGGCCTTTCCGGACCTGTATGAAATCGGCACATCCCACTTTGGACTTCAAATTCTTTATTCCATTCTGAACAACCGGGAAGATATTGCAGCAGAACGATTCTTTGCCCCGGCCCCGGACATGGAAGCCCTCATGCGGGAAAAAAAGGTGCCCTGCCTTTCCATGGAGACCCGAACCCCCCTGGATCAATTTGATATCATCGGCGTCAGTCTTTTATATGAACTCAATTTCACCAATATTCTGACCCTGTTTGATCTGTCCGGTATCCCCTTTTACGCGGATCAGCGGGATGATACCTTTCCCCTGATCATTGCCGGCGGCCCCTGCGCCTTTAATCCCGAGCCCTTGGCTGATTTTTTCGATGCCTTTGTCATCGGGGACGGAGAACAGGTTATTACCCGGGTGGCAGATGCCGTGATTGCGTTCAAAAAACAGGGCGACGGCAAAAAAAAGACATTGCTCAGGATACTTTCCCGGATTGAGGGCGTATATGTACCATCCTTTTTTACCGTTTCCAGGGATGGTGAAGGCCACCAGGTTCTGACCCCGCTGTATGAGGACCACTCCCTTATCAGGCGGGCCATCCTGACGGAACTGACCGTTGAAGATTTTCCCATTTCACCGATTGTGCCCTTTGGAAAACCGGTCCATGACCGTCTGCGCCTGGAAATCGCCCGGGGATGTTCCAGGGGCTGCCGATTCTGCCAGGCGGGAATGATTTACAGGCCTGTGCGGGAACGAAGCCTGGAAGATCTTCTTAAAATCACCCAAACATCTCTGGCAAACACGGGCTACTCGGATATCTCCCTGCTCTCTTTGAGCACCGGAGATTATTCGCAACTGCCGACACTCATAGAAGAACTTCTGTTGCTGAGCCAGGGCCAGTGCAATGCCATCAGCCTGCCGTCCATCCGGGCGGAAAAACTGACACCCCAGCTCATGGAACTGATCAAAAGTGTCCGTAAAACCGGTTTTACCATTGCGCCCGAGGCCGGAACCCAGCGCCTGCGAGACATCATCAACAAGAACCTCACCGAAGAGAGCATTGCAAAAACCGTTGAAAACGCCCTCTCCCTGGGCTGGAAAAACATCAAGCTGTACTTTATGACAGGCCTTCCCTTTGAACAGATGGATGATATCCAGGGGATTGCAGATCTTTCCCAGCGCCTGGCTTCCAAATACACCAAAGGAAAGCAGATGATCAACGTATCGGTTACCTGCTTTATACCCAAAGCCCACACCCCATTCCAACGCCATGCCCAGATGACCCTGGAGCAAACCCGTGAAAAACTGCAGTACCTGAAGGACAATCTGCGGCATCCCAAGGTCAATCTGAAATGGCAGGACCCCAAAATGAGCCTTCTGGAAGGGGTCTGGGCCAGGGGAGACCGGGCCCTGTCGCCTTTACTGGTCAAGGCATTTGAACTGGGATGCCGCCTGGACGGGTGGAGTGACCGTTTCAATTTCAGCCTGTGGGAACAGGCCTTTGAAGCCACAGGCATTGATCCTGCCTTTTATACCTCCCGCCAAAGAACCCCGAGCGAACCCCTGCCCTGGGACCACATTGATTCCGGCATTAAAAAAGCGTTCCTGGAAAACGAATTAAAAAAAGCCGAACAGATGGCCCTGACACCGGACTGCCGGGAGAACGCCTGCACCGGGTGCGGCATTTGCGACTTTAAAACCATTGCCCCTGTGGTTCAAGAAAATAATGCGGCTCAGAACGCGCTTTCAGATAAAAGCCCGGATAAAAGGATAGGCGCGCAACCGGCCCGCCTGCCGGACGATGCGTTTATCAAATATGAATTGAAATTTTCCAAACTGGGAGACGCCAGATTTTTCGGCCACCTGGAAATGGCGACCATTTTCGAACGGGCCGTCAAGCGCACAGGTTTTGCCGTAAAATACTCCAAGGGGTTTAATCCGTCCATGCGTATGTCCTTTGCAACCGCCCTGCCTTTAGGCATGGAAAGCGAGGAGGAAAGCCTTTACCTCTATCTTGAAAAAGGATTGAAGCCCCACAGAATCATCTCCGTCCTGAACACCCAACTACCCCGGGGCATTGAGATTACAGACTGCACGCTTTTTCGTAAATCACCGCACCCCCCCATACCCGGGGACACCTATGAGATCTCCTTTGAAGCGCCCTGTATCCGTCAGCCCGACCTGGACCGGTTTCTGGCCCTGTCTGAATTTATGGTTGAAGATATCAGCAAAAAGGGTAAAATTCGAAAAACAGATTTGCGAAAAGCGCTTTCATCCGTACGGCTGATATCCCCTATCCGCCTTGAAATGACGCTGACATCCTATAATGAACGAATCGTGAGGCCTGCAGAAATTCTGGCCGGGGGGTTTGGTGTTGATGATACAGTTGTACAGGATGCAAGAATAAAGAAATTGAAGGGTTAACTTAAGTAGACCATAAGGATTTGTTATGCTCAAAGAGCTTGTTGTCAATTGTGCTCCCCATGAAACCCGGGTCGCCCTGCTGGAAGACGGGAGCATTGTCGAAGTTTTTAATGAACGCAGGGATGACACAAGTATTTCAGGAAACATCTACAAAGGCAGAGTCCAGCGGGTACTGCCGGGTATGCAGGCTGCGTTTGTGGATATCGGATTTGACCAGGCTGCATTTCTCTATGTGGATGATGTACTGGATTCCGCCAGTCTTAAGCTGTGCAGACAGCTGGAACAGGACACGGATGCCGAAGAACGGGATGATGGACTGGTGGTTGATGAGATAGACGAAGAATCCGACTCCTGGAAAGCACCCGCACCGGAGTGCGCCATCCAGGGGCTTCTTGTGGAAGGCCAGGAAATTCTGGTCCAGGTGGCAAAATCATCCATCGGGTCCAAGGGGCCACGGGTCACCACCCATATTTCCCTGGCCGGCAGATATATGGTGCTCATGCCCACGGTGGATCACATAGGCATTTCCAAGCGAATTACGGATGAAACAGAACGAACCCGGCTGCGGGAAATGCTCAAAGGGCTGCGTAAAAATAATTTCGGCTATATTTTCAGAACCCAGGCCAAGGACATTGATGAAGCCACATTGTCAAAAGAGATCGAATTTTTAAACAATACCTGGCACGATATCCAGGAACGAAGCCGAACCATATCGGCCACCGCCCTGGTTTACAAAGATCTTAATGCCACATTCCGGGCTGTCAGGGATCTTCTGGCCAATGAAGCGGACAAACTGATCATTGATTCAAAAAGTGAATATGAACGCGTTCAGAATTTTCTGAAAAAACTGATGCCCGATCTCAACCTTTCCGTTGAACTTTATCAGGGAAAGGAATCCATTTTTGACGCGTACAATATTGAAGGGGATATCACCCGGGCACTGAAAAAAAAAGTCTGGCTCAAATCAGGCGGGTATATTGTCATTGAGCAGACCGAAGCGCTGGTGGCCATTGACGTGAACACCGGACGGTATGTAGGCAAACGCAACTTTGATGAAACCGTCCTGAAAACCAACCTGGAAGCAGTCAAGGAGATTGCCTACCAGATCCGGCTGCGCAATATCGGCGGCATCATTATCATTGACTTCATTGACATGCGTAAAACCGCCCACAAGGACAAGGTCATGGCCCAGATGCACGAAGCCATGAAAAAAGATAAAAGCCAGACAAATATTCTCCCCCTTACGGAACTTGGTCTGGTTCAGATGACGCGCAAACGCACCCGCCGCAATCTGACCCGGACCCTTTGTGAACCCTGTTTTTACTGTAATGGAAACGGCTACCTGCTGTCGGGCAAATCCATCTGCTACAAAATTTACAGGGATCTGGCCGCCGAAGCCAAGGATATGATGGGCAACAGGTTTACGGTAAAAGTACATCCGGAAATTGCCCAACTTTTCCACGGCAGTGAAAACCATCTACGGGTTTCCCTGGAATCAACATTTTCAAAACCGATTTTCATTTACCCGGAACCCCATTACCATATTGAGGAATACCATATATTTGAGTCCCTTTCCCCTAACCCTTCAAAAGAAGAAGATATGCCATAGGGACGATTCAATAGCACCCTCCAGCCCTTATTTTTCTATTTGATTTTTAAAAACCAACGTCTGTTTGATTGACATTAATGAATATATGGATTAGTATTCCATGTTTATTGTAGTTTATGCAACTGATATATTGACAATTAATAACAAGACAGGACAAGGAACAAGAATTTTATGAAACGCACTTATCAGCCAAGCAACCGGAAAAGAACCAGAAAACACGGATTCCTGAAAAGAATGTCCACCCCGGGCGGCAAACGTGTCATTAATGCCAGGCGGGCCAAGGGAAGAAAAAGACTGACCACAGCTTAAATCTTTCAGGGGTGTATTGAGTAACTTTTCTTTACCCAAAGATGCTCGGCTCCGGAAACGGGCCGAATTTTTAACGCTTTCACAACATGGCAGAAAGATACGAACCAGTTATTTTATAGCTGCTGTTTCAAAGGGAACAGAAAAAAACAATCGAATTGGAATTACCGTATCTAAAAAAGTGGGGAATGCAGTCGCGCGCAACAGAATAAAAAGGCTTGTAAGAGAATATTTCAGACACAGGAAAAATTTTGTATCCGGAACAAACGACATCAGCATAATTGCAAGAAAAGGTCTGACAGCACTGTCCAATAAACGGATTAATGAAAAGCTTAATAAACTTTTTGAAAAAATTGCATCGACATAAATGAGCAGGCCGATGTTATCCATATTGATCAGGTTTTATCAGATTTTTATATCGCCGCTCCTTGGCACCCATTGCAGGTATGTGCCATCATGTTCGCACTATGCCCTGGAAGCGATCCAAAAATATGGCAGTATAAAAGGCAGCATTTTAGCAATAAAAAGAATATTGCGTTGCCACCCGTTCCGACCTGGCGGTTATGATCCGGTTCCTTAAAATAGCTTTAAAAACAACCTGTTAAGCGTCACCTGCTTCCTCTTCTTTACAGTTTTGAAACAACCCCTTGTTTTTAGGAGAGAAGATGGATGAGCAAAAACGATTATTCTTAGCTGTGGCTCTGTCAGTTGTAGTCCTTTTCGGCTATCAGTTTTTTTTCGCACCCGCACCCCAGCCTGATAATCAAAACCAGGAAGCTCCGTTACAGACTATGGATTCGCCTGTATCCGATTCCGCCAAGGTTTCGAACGTCACCCCGGAGGCAGTACCCGCACCTGTCCCGGGAAACCAGGCGGGCTTACGGGACTTTCGTACCATTACGGTGTCCACCCCCTACTACACCATTGGCGTCAGTGAGCATAAAGCTGCGGTAACAAGCCTGACCCTGAATGATTACAGGGAAACCAATGATGAGGGCTCTCCTGCAAAACAACTGGTAACCAAGGAAGTGGCCGATCTTACCGGGGGTATTTTTTCAATTAATACCGCCCAGGGCAGTATCAGGGGGCTGGCCGATGCTGTTTTCTCATCCGATGCGGACAGCAAGGATATTTCCCTGAACCAGGGGGAAAAAAATATTACCTTTTCCTGGACAAACCCGGACGGTATTACCGTAAAAAAAGTGCTGACCTTCAAGGCAGACTCCTACCTTATCCATTGTAACATCATTGTTCAGAATGGTTCGGACATACCGGTCAACGACGCCATCAGCATCAGTGTTCCAGGTCATTTCGATGAAGAGGTAAACCAACGCTCCCGATTCGCATTTGAAGGACCGGTAGCCTATCTTGACAACAAGTTTACCACCATCAAGCCCAAGGACATTGAAGACAAGGACACTTATTCGGGTGTTGTGGGCTGGGTCGGTTACACCACCCGTTATTTCCTGACGGCAGTGATGCCGGACACCCCGGAGACATCCACCCTGAAGCTCTCCTTTGCCAATGACGTTGTAACCAACCGACTGGTTTCCCAAATGCCCAGATTGGATCCGGATAAACAAAACCAGTTGTCCTTTACCCTGTATATGGGCCCCAAAAGCCATAAAATTTTAAGCCAGTATGACAATCTTTTAAAAAAATCCGTTAATTTCGGTTTTTTTGATATTCTGGCCACGCCGCTGCTCATTGCCATGAACTTTATCCATGACATTCTCCCCAATTACGGGGTGGCCATCATTCTTCTGACCATCTTCATTAAACTGATTTTCTGGCCCCTGGGCACCAAAAGCTACAAGTCCATGAATGAGATGAAAAAAGTACAGCCTTTAATGATGCAAATCCGGGAAAAGTACAAAAACGACAAGCAACGCATGAATCAGGAGATCATGGGATTGTACAAAACATACAAGGTCAACCCGGCTTCCGGGTGCCTGCCGCTGCTGGTACAGATGCCCATTTTCTTTGCCCTGTACCGAATGCTCTACATGGCCATTGAGTTGCGCCACGCACCATTTGTGGGATGGATTCAGGATCTGTCCGGTCCGGACCGCCTGTTTCACTTTAATTTTTCCATCCCTTTCATGGACGCCCCTTACGGTATTCCTGTGCTGACGCTTCTCATGGGCGCATCATTCCTGCTCCAGCAGAAAATGACACCCACGGCCGGAGACCCCATGCAGGCAAAAATGATGATGCTTATGCCCATATTCATGACGGTTCTGTTTATCAACTTTCCGGCAGGGCTGGTTCTGTACATGTTTGTCAACAACATCATTTCAATGGGCCAGCAGTATTACACACAAAAGATCTTAGCCTAAGGAGGACGCATGAACCAACCTCTTGAATTTACCGGAAAGAATGTCACATCAGCCGTTGAGGCGGCATGCAGGCAGCTTAACATCCCCAAAAAAGAATTAAAATACAATGTGATCTCAACGGGAACAACCGGTATTTTCGGTATCGTCGGCCGCAAAGACGCCCGGATCCGTGTGACGGTTCCGACCCAAAAGGTACAGCCATCAAAGGAAGACAAAGAAGGCATTCTTTCCATTGTGGATGAGGCCTTTGGCCAGAGCGATCCCAAACCGAAACCCAAACAATCCCCCCCCCCTGCAACCCAAAAGCGGGCACCGAAACCAACGCCGTCAAAAGAAAAAGAACCGCAAGAGACACCGGAGAGTCTCGATAAAGAAATTCAGAATCCGGAGAACGAGCCGCGAATTGAAGATACTGAGTCGCTACTTGAAGATGATGAGCTGCTATTTGAAGATGATGAGCCGCTACTTGAAGATGATGAAGATACCGGCCGGTGGGATGCCAGCCCGACACCCAGGCCTGAAAAGCCGAACAAAGAGGAACTGCCCCCGGAGCCAGTCTCCCAGGCATCCATTGACCTAGGTGTTAAAACAGTACAAAAAATGGTAGACCTGATCACCGAAGATGCACATGTTGAAGCCATAACCGAGGAGAACAAACTCACCCTTCAAATCAGCGGTGGAAATACCGGCATTCTGATTGGGCGCAAGGGACAGACCCTCGACGCCATGCAGTTTCTTGCGGATAAAATCATCAACCGCGAGAGCGAAGCCCGTGTCAGGGTTAAAGTTGATATTGAAGGCTATATGGAAACCCGGAAGGCAAATCTAAAGCACCTGGCCTTAAAAATGGCGGAAAAGGCCAAAAAAACCGGACGGCCTGCCACCATTAACCAGATGAGTGCCCAGGATCGCCGGATTGTCCACCTTGCCCTAAAGGAAGATGACCAGGTCCGCACCCAGAGCATGGGAGACGGGTACTACAGACGTCTGGTTATTTTCCCCAAAAAACGCAACTCCTACAAAGGGAAAAAGCGGTTCAAAAAGTAAATGACAGATACAATTGCGGCAATAGCCACCCCGTTTGGAAGCGGCGGCATCGGTGTCATTCGGATTTCAGGACCCACGTCCTTTGATCTGGCTGCTAAAATTTTTTCAAAGACGCCGGCCCATGGGGAAAAAAAGGCACCGCAATTTATATCCCACAGGGTAAGCCACGGCTTTATATGCGACGGAGATACCACGGTTGACGAAGTGCTTGTCATCCCCATGAAAGCCCCGCGTTCCTATACGGCCGAGGATGTTGTGGAGATCCAGGCCCACTCCGGCACCATTGTTCTTCGGCGTATATTAGATCTGCTGTTCAGTCTTGGGGCACGCCCTGCAGAACCCGGAGAATTTACCCGGCGAGCCTTTTTAAACGGCCGTATTGACCTGACCCAGGCCGAAGCTGTGGCAGAGATCATTAATGCCCGGTCAGACTCATCCCTTAAATTTGCCGCCTCCCAGAACCTTGGTGTGCTGCGCCAAAGTATCCGGGATATGATATCTGTTTTGACCCAGTTTCTGGCCCGACTTGAGGCTGCCATTGATTTTCCCGATGAGGCAGGCGCGTTTTCCTACACCATTGAGGACAAAACCACCCTTCAATCCGTTGCAGACAAGATTGAGAGTCTTATCCAACAACATAAGGACGCCTGTTTTTTAAAAACCGGCATACGCCTGGCCATCTGCGGGGAGCCCAATGTTGGAAAATCCAGCATCATGAACCGGATTCTGGAAAAGGAAAAATCCATTGTCACGGCCATTCCCGGTACCACCCGGGACCCCATTGAAGACAACCTGACTATTGAGGGTATTCCCTTTGTTATTGTTGATACGGCGGGCATCCACCAGACAGATGATCTTGTGGAGATCATCGGCATTGAAAAGGCCAGGGATCAGATAGATGCTGCGGATATTATCCTGTATGTGATTGAACCCGGAAAACCCTTTCCGGGAAAAACCGTATCAAAGATTCTTCCGGAAGATAAGCCGATCATTTTTGCCATCAATAAAATGGACCTGGCTGATAAACTTGATCTTCCCCAACTGCCCGAAAAATATGCAGACCCTTCCCCCATCGAGGTTTCTGCGCTCACAGGAAAAGGCATAAACACACTGAGAACAAAACTTCTGGAGACCTGCATCGGCAATCTGGAAATTGGAAATGATGCGGTCATTCCCAATCTGAGGCATAAAAACGCCCTGGTCCAGGCCCTTGGGCATATGACAACGATGATGGAAGGGCTTGAAAACGGTCAGGAGGAAGAGACCCTGGCGCTGGATGTTAAGAATTGTATTGACGATCTCGGAACAATTACCGGAGATACCGCATCTTTGGACATCCTTGATGCTGTTTTCAATAATTTTTGCATTGGTAAGTAAAGGTATACCCATGGACTTAGATAAACATTTTGTAAAATACGAAGCGATTGTCAGCATGATTGACCAGGTCTTTGACCGGGTTAAAAAGGAGTTTCCCAAAGAGGTGTTCTGCAGGGAAAAATGCTCGGACTGCTGCTATGCCATTTTTGATCTGACACTGATTGAGGCGCTGTATCTGAATCACAAATTTAATGAAAAATTTTCAGGCAATGAAAAGGCCGATCTGCTTGCCATTGCCGATAAAACAGACCGTGCTTTGGTCAAAATGAAGCGAGAGGCATACAAAAAAGTCAGGGAAGGAGTTGACCAGCTTGAAATTGTGGGAAAAATGTCCCAGGAACGGGTCCGCTGTCCCCTTCTGGGGGAAAACAATCTGTGCCTGATGTACGAGTATCGCCCTATTACCTGTCGGGTATACGGGATTCCTACCTCCACGGCAGGCGCTTCCCACATCTGTGGCCGGACCAATTTTGTCCAGGGTAAGGCCTATCCCACCCTGAACATGGACAAAATATACACCCAGCTCCAGCTTTTGTCTGCCGAACTGGTAAGAGATATTAATTCAACCAACATCCGGATGCATGAACTGCTTATTCCCGTATCCATGGCCATGGTTACCCTGTTTAACGATGAATTTCTTGGAGTAAAAAAAGATGGCTGAGACATACTTCTCGCCCGAAGAAATTGAAGAAAGAAAAAAAGCCATTTTCGATGCCATGGGAAAACGAGGCCAGCGGCAGATAATGAAAACAGGCTATGACAAATGGGACCCGTTTCAGGAACCCAAAGATCCTATTGACATCCGCAAGGATAAAACCAAACGAACCTCCCAGGAGCTGATCCGTGAGTTTCTCACAGCCATTGATGCGGATGATTATTCCAACAGCTATGCCCAGGGCGCCCTTGAAATGTGCATTGGCATCATAAATGACGAGGAGAAAATCAGGGGCATGTTTGATTTTGCCCAATGGTATACAAAACTGCTTGTAAAAGAGGGACATGACCCTCTTTAACCGGGAGCGAGCCCTGGGCATTCTCAATGATGCCACGGTACGCCTCACCGCCAGGGCTTATATCCGTGAAATCAGCCGGGAATTTTCCCTGACACCATTCCAGGCAAAAAAAGTGCTTACATCCCTTGTTCAGAGCCAGGATGTTGCCTACCAGGATTTGTATGGGTCCACCTATGTCATGGAAAGCTTTTCAAAACCGGTCCGGATCACGGACCGTTTTTTTATTCTGCCCCCTGATATTGAAAGCATTGCAGGCCCCAATGATATAGATATCCGCATAATCGCCGGCATCTCCTTTGGTACCGGGCATCACCCCACCACCCGGCTTTGCCTGGCCGCCCTGGACAGACTTTTTTTTTCAACCGGGTCGTCAGATCATCTTCAAGGCCGTAAGGCAGGAGATATCGGCACAGGTTCAGGGGTGCTTGCCATTGCCGCCTGCCTTGCAGGCATGTCCCGTTGCACGGCCTGGGAAACAGACCCCAATGCCGTCAGCGAAGCCTGCCGGAATGTTGCAGCCAACGGCCTTGAAAACCGGATAAACGTCATACACGACATCATGACGCCCCGGGATTTAAGCCTCTCCCTTGTTATGGCCAATTTAAGAATTCCCACCCTTAAACAGATTGCATCTGATATTTGTTCAATTCTGGTGCCCGGCGGATACCTGATTCTTTCAGGGGTGAGGGACTGGGAAATGGACGACTTAAAAACTTATTACAGCGCCATGGGATTTTCCATAGACTGGGAACGAGAAGAAAAGATGTGGGGAGCCCTAACCCTGACAAAAAAAGAATAAAGAAACCCATGCGGCCTGCCATTCAAATTCTTGTAACCGTGCTTCTGGCCTTAAGCGTATCCCAGGCCAGGTGTGATGTTTACAGCTGGATCGACGAAAACGGCATCCGGCACTTTTCCAATGTCAGCTCTCCTTATGATAAAACAGCGACGCAAATACCGGAATCCGTCAGTTCCACCATAGATAAATCCAATTTTACGGTCATAAAAGTTTTTGACGGGGATACGGTTCAGGTTCAGGGGGAGTATCTTGAATTTCGAATCCGCATGGTGGCCATTGACACCCCGGAGACCGGCGGGTCAAAAAAGAAGGGGCAGCCCTATTCCCAACAGGCAAAAAAGTTTTTAGAACAACTCATTCAGGGAAAAAAAGTCCGGTTGAAACAATACGGTACCGGCGGGTACAACCGGATTCTGGCGGAAATTTTTTCCCAGGACGTGAACATTAATCTGGCCATGGTCCGCCATGGCCTTGCCGAAGTTTACCGGGGTAAATTACCTAAAACGCTTGATCCCGCCCCTTACAGGAAAGCTGAAGCTGATGCAAGGCGCAGAAGAGCGGGTATCTGGTCACAGGGGAAGGCGTACAAGAGTCCAAAAACATGGCGGAAAGAAAACCCCTGGTAGCGCCCATCCCAAAACAGCCTTTTTGCCAGGCTCAATGAACTTTTGCCAGGCTCAATGATTGTGCATTCTCATCCCTATGCACCTTTATCAGTCCCGGCATAACCGTATTGCGTCCGTTGAATTTTGCTTTATAAAGCATGGAATCGGCATCTTCAACCAATTTCATGATATCGGCATCGCCCCCCAACTGAGCCACGCCAAAACTGGCAGTCACGCGTATGGTACGATTATTAAACGGGATACGCAATGCGGAAATCTTTTGTCTGAGTCTGTCTGCAAGTTCAATGGCATGGATTTTATCGGTTTCCGACAGGATGGCGATAAATTCTTCACCGCCGTACCTGGCAAAAATATCCTCTGTACGTATATTCCGGCGAACCAGACCACTGACTTCCTTTAACACCTCATCGCCGCCTAAGTGGCCGTAAGTATCGTTTAAAGATTTAAAATGATCCAGGTCAAACATAACAACAGACAATGGTTTTTTGTGCCGGTCGGCAGCGGCTGCATGGCCTATGAGCTGGGCATCAAAAGCCCTGCGATTATAGCAGCCGGTTAAAGGATCAATGGTGGCGGCATCTTTGAGCTGCTCGATCTTAATCTGCCTTGAAAGGGCTACGCTGCAGCCCTGGAGAACAATGCGGACCACATCATCATGGAATGCGGAGATGGGCCTGCAGGGCATCATATAAAGCCGTGAATAACAATTTTCTTCTTTATGGTCGTAATGCACCAGGGAATCCAGATTGAATTTTTCCAGGCATGCCTCCCGGTCTTTATGCGTATTAAGATAGGTGAGATCCTTGGCGTCCTTAATCTGGAAATCTCTTATGATAATATCTTCTATGGAGCGTTTATACATTCTGGGATCCAGCCACACATCCACTCCGGCATTCTTTTTATTCACAAAGGCAAAGAGCCTGTACCCAAGAATACCTTTCAGGCAGTCCGCCACTTCAGTTATAATTTCTGCGGGAGATGTTTTTCCATTCAGAGCCACAATATGGCGGGCCAGTTTGTTCTGTGCATCGGCCCTATTCAGGGAAGATCCGAATACCAGGCCGAAAACAGCTGATAATCGATGGCTCAATCTATCAAGATTTTTACTCATGGCCCTTCCTTTTTTATAAAATTAAATTTTATATTTTTTGCCTTTTTGTAAATATTAAAATTATAAAAAGCAACAAGCATGCCAGACACGCTTAAACAAAAACATTCAATTAAATTTCAATACATTACGCCAAATTTGCATTTAACATAAATCCAACAAACAGGAAAAACTTGCAGGGTTCTGCGTCACTGTTCTGTCATCCCCCGCCAAAGGAGTGACGCCGGAAGAGACCTTTAATTTCAAAAGAAGATTTTCTTGTTATCTGTTGGCTTTTTGAGTTATATGAAAAGCCTAATACGCCTTAACTATTTAAAAATAAATAATTGAAACAAGCCCGGATTAATGCCGCCTTCCGAAAAAAACAACACAACTCTGAATTTCCCCAGATGCATGAAATTCTTACATAAAATTACCGGACTTCTGCAAATTTGGGCTGCTTTGTTTATCTTTCTCGCTCTGTTGATTCTTTTTCTGCCCGCCCAGACAGGCAAGCCCCTTTGCCTGATTTTCTTCATGCTCAACGGATCATTTATTATCCTGCTGCTTTCATGGGTAAAAAGCATTAAACTAGTTATGAAAGAAACCGGATTGATCGTATCTAATTCAAAGGATTTGATGTGGGCCATGGATTCTCGACTGAATGCCACATTTATTTGCGGAGATCCGGAACATATATCGGGTAAAAACGCCATGGCTCTTCTAAATAAACCGTTGGCGTCCATCTTACCCGAAGATGCAAGGGATCGCTTTAATACCCTTATCGGTGAGAACCAACCCTTTTCCATGGAGTGCCTCATTTCCAAAGGTGAAAATTCGACACTGCCTGTAGAGATCCTGGCCGAGCCTATCCAGGGATCCGGGCAGGATACATTCCATGGGATCATACGGGATATATCAGATGAAAAAAAATTGCAGGCCCTTAAAAAAGAACTTAACAGCTCAAAAAAACTAAAGAACCTAGGAGATCTTGCAGGCAGTGTTGCCCATGATCTGAACAACAGCCTGGCAGGCATTGCCACTTATCCTGAAATACTTCTTATGGACGACACCCTGTCCCCCAAAATCCGAGCAAGCCTTGATATTATTAAAGAGTCCGGCCAAAACGCCTCTGCCGTGGTCAGTGACCTCTTAACCATTTCCAGAGGGATCAGAGAGGAATGCCAGCTCCTGAATATCAATACGATTATCAAGCGGTTCATGGCTGCCCCAGAGTTTGAAAAAATAAAAACGGCATACGGAAAGGTGGATATTGAGATGCACCTTGAACCTGAACTTTTAACCATATCCGGCTCCTATAGACATATTGAAAAAAGCATTATGCATCTTGTGATCAATGCGCTTGAAGAGACTGCGGCAACGGCAGGCCGCGGCAACGGCACAATCGTCCTGTCAACAGCCAACCATTATGTGGACAGTGAGAAAGACGGGTACACGCAACAGAATCTGTCCCCGGGCGAATATGTGATGCTTGAAGTGCTGGACGCCGGAAAAGGGATACCTGAAGATTGCCTGAATAAAATCTTTGATCCCTTTTTCACCAAAAAGAAGATGGGAAGGTCCGGCAGTGGTCTTGGCCTGACCCTAGTAAAAAACACGGTTCTCGACCACCAAGGAGAAATCTTTGTTGCCTCTGATGAAAACGGAACAAAGTTCACACTGCTGTTTCCTGCCCTTCGCTCGGAGCTGCCTATGACAAGTCAACCCACCTCCATTGAGGAGATCAGAGGAAAGGGAGAAACCCTTCTGGTTGTGGATGACCTGGCAAGCCAGCGTAAAATTGCACAAACCATCCTTAAAAATTTAGGGTACAAGGTGTTTAGCGTTGCCGACGGGATTCAGGCCCTTGATTTCATCATGCAGACCCCTGTGGATCTACTGATTTTAGATATGGTCATGGCCCCCTCCATTTCCGGACTCGAGACCTACAAACGGATCAAAAAAATCCGACCGTCCCAGAAAGCCATTCTTGCAAGTGGACATTCGGAATCAGAAGATGTATTAAAAGCCCTGTCTATAGGAGCAGGGGCCTTTGTTAAAAAACCCTATACCATATTGGATATGGGCATTGCCGTAAAAGAGGAACTTAACAGATGATGGATATTTTAAAAACAAAAGCGGAGATGCAGGCCTGGTCTGCTGCAAAAAAAAGAGAGGGAAAGACCATCAGTTTTGTACCCACCATGGGATACCTTCACAAAGGACATGTTTCGCTGCTTGAAATAGGCAAACCGTTGAGTGATGAGCTGGTCCTGAGCATTTTTGTCAATCCTACCCAGTTTGGCCCCAATGAAGACCTGGACGCCTATCCCAGCAATATTCGCAATGACCTGGATCTGGCACAGCAGGCAGGCGTAACAGCTGTTTTCCTTCCGGATAAAAACGAAATGTACGGGCCAAACTACCAGACCCGTGTCTCTCTGGACCATCTTCCCCAGTACCTGTGCGGCCGGTCCCGCCCTGTCCATTTCGGGGGAGTGGCCACGGTGGTGACCAAACTGTTCAACATTGTCATGCCTGATGTGGCGATTTTCGGAAAAAAAGACTTCCAGCAGCTTGCCATCATCAGACAGATGGTGAAGGACCTGGATTTCAATATCCAGATCATCGGCGGGGAGATCATCAGGGAAGAAGACGGGTTGGCCATGAGCTCCAGAAATGCCTATCTTACGCCGGAGCAGCGGACTTCCGCCGTCTGCCTTTCCAAAGCCATCCGCCTTTTAAAACAAAGGGTTGCCAAGGGTATCCGGTCTGTTCCGGATCTTGTCAGGGAGATGGAAGCCTTTATACTCTCATTTGAGCACACCCGGATTGATTACATTGAATTGTGCAATCCCCGGACCCTTGAGCCGGTGGAAACCGTCCAGGCAGAAACGCTTGTGGCCCTGGCCGTACAGGTCGGAAAATCAAGGCTGATTGACAATGCCCTTATTGAGCCGACCTGATCTTTTTTACACCGGCGGTTTGACCACGACAATCACCCGGCACTCCTTTAAAAAGATGTGGCGCTCGGTCTCCCTGTCCAGGGTTTTGGCGTCTGCCATGCTCATCACAATGGCGCCGGTTTTGTCCCCGGTTTTTCTTAATGCCTTCACCACCAGCGGATTTGAACCGGTTCTGGCAGACGCAAGGGCCTGGCCCATGTCGCACAGATAGCTGCAGACCCCGTTTTGAACGGCAAATTCCCGACTTATAAAAACAGATGAATAGATTTCCCTGCCCTGTTCACTGACAATGGTGGGATAAAGTAGGGGCTCAAAATTTAACGTTCTTGCATCCACGATCAGTCCGGTATATGGCTTGGCACCGACAACGGCTGAAAGCGTCTTTTTAACCGGTTCAGCCGAGCCCTGCTTCAGTTCGCTGATCTTGGGGATCTGCCGGATGTGATCCGGAAGCACCAGTTGAAGAAACCGACCATAGAATGTGGCCTCCACCCAAACGTCCACATCCAGGGCAGATGTATACAGTTGACGGCAAACCCGGGCATCCTGGGCAACCTTCTCAATCCCGGCAAGAATGGCATCATGGGTTGATGCGTATTCCCCAACCGTGAGATCCCCTGAAATTTTGATCTGCTTGAGAATGGCAATCAGGTTCCGGGTGGCACAAGCTCTGGCAGACCCAGGCATGCCCACAGCCTTGCCTTCGGCATTGATTTCGGGGGAGGCATGGCCTGTGGCCGTGAAAAGGCCAGTTGTCCAGTCTATGTGCCCGTTTTCAAGGGATTGAAGACAATTGGGCAAGGCTTTTGCCGTAAACATTGTCATGCCCAAAACAAAGATCCCTAAAATAAGGATTTGATGGGATTTCATCCGTTAAGCGCCCTGGCCTGATGGGGAGACTTTCTGGAAAAGGAAGCAAGAAAATGGTGTTCAAGGAAATCAGCAAGCGAGTTTATATCCTCTAACCCAAAACAGTTTTTTTTCCCGGGCCGGATATCCGTATCTGTCACAAAAGCAACAAGATTAGGGTCTTCAAGACACAAAGGGGCTTCATGGGGGCTATTTTTCCTGAACACCTCAATTTTGGGAAGAGACAATGTCTTGAATCCTTCAGCAAGAATAAGGTCCGTATCACCCAGATAGTGAAAAAATTTCTCTTCGTCCGGACGGGTATCCTCTTTTACCAGGGCCACCTTTGTATCCGTCACAATAAGTGAGGCAACAGCACCGGCATTTTTATGCCGCCAGCTGTCCTTTCCCTTTTTGTCAAAATTTAAATTATGATGGGTATGTTTCACAGATCCCACATGAAACCCGCGTGAGCTCAGCTCTCTGATCAGCTTTTCCATCAAAGTGGTTTTCCCGGAGTTGGATTTGCCGACAATTAAAACAACCCGAGGCGTTTTTTTACTGTTCATATACACAGCCTTGAATGTTTTTTATTCTTGAACCATGGATTAAATAGGGCTAAGGTATAAAATGCACATGTAAAAAAGTCAAGAAAAGGAGGATATTATGGATTTATCTTATATTTGCGTTAATCATAATTGCTCGTTCCCGGGGGCAAATCCCTTTGAAGTGACATTCAAATCAGAATCCATCATGGATGAAAATAATGTTGCAAGCCTGTTTTGCCCTTTTTGTGGAAATGAACTCATGCTGGTACGGGTTCCGGATGTATTCCCGGAAAATTTACCAAAGGACAACACAATATAGCACAGCTGAATCAAAACGAATGTGTTTCGGCTCGGCCTGAAAACCTATGAAGTTTCGGTTAAAAATATACTCTGCAATTTTTATTGTCTTGCTTTCAATCGGCATCAGCGGGTTCATGCTCTTTGAGAATATGTCATTGATCAATGCCATATATTTTTCAATTGTAACTATGGCGACTGTGGGCTATGGCGATATCCATCCGAAAACTGAAATCGGTAAAATTCTGACCATCATCATCATCATTGGGGGGGTCGGGACGTTTCTAAGTATAGTTGCCAGTATTACAGACGTATTTGTCAACCGTCGTGAAGAAAAAATTCGGCAAGAAAAAGTCAATATGGTGTTGGGATTGTTTTTCAGTGAAATGGGGAACGACCTTTTAAAACATTTTGTCCAATTTGATCATGAAGTAGACGGGTTATACAAAAATCTCAAAATTTCAACAGAATGGGAAAATGAAGAGTTCAACAACGCATATCAGCTTTTAAAAAAACATCGGGTTTCGATCAATTCGCATAAAGGAGACCTGGCGGCTTTATTGACATGTATGCAAAGCCGGGCAGATTTGCTTTTAAGATTAATTGAAAATCCGACGATTCAGGAACACGAGCATTTTACGGAATTGCTTCGTGCAATATTCCATCTGCGGGACGAACTCTCACACCGCAACAATTTATCTGAATTATTGGACTCTGACCGTAAACACCTTGAAGGGGATATCTCAAGGGTCTATAATTTGTTGATATTTGAATGGCTGCGTTATCTTCGTTATATCAAAAAAAATTATGGCTATCTTTTTTCTTTGGCAATTCGTACCAATCCTTTTGACCCGGAGGCAACGATTGCCGTAAAAAACTAAAATCATAACCAGTATTTCACAGGCCCGGATCGAGAAAAAATGCAGAAAGCTACTCAAAAATCCGGATGAGCCTCACCCCATCCAGCCGAAGTCCGGCATTAAGGATCCGGATTCTAAGATGCGCCTGTTCTTTGATCAGTGCCTCAATTTCTTTAGCCGAAATTCCGGGGTTAATTTTTGAAAGGGTTACCAGACGGTCCTTTTCCCGGGTCAACACGTTCTCCATTTCAGCCGCACCTTCAAGCCGATGAATCTGTGCTGTTTTTTCGGCCAGGTTCTGACTTTTCTCCAGCATCTCCGGAAGAATTTCTCCAACCAGTTGCGGCAGCGCCAAAAACCAGCCCGGGTCATCCGACATAAGAGACGATTCCCAGTTGGCAGGCAGATCATCCGAAGCCAGCGGTCTTCCGTGATGGTCAACCACAACACGAATCGGCACAGTGGCAAGAAAGCTGTCGGCCAACGATCCGTCCCCGTCAGGAAGATCCAGAAGGAAAAGCGTTTCAAGAACCAGCCCCTGCCGGCCTGTTCCGGAAAGCCTGGCCACGGCAGACTCTCCTTCGCCCTGGGTAATAAAATACTCCATCACCTGACGGACAAAGGGGTGATCCCAGGTTAAAAAATCAAGATCGTCACGGGCAATGGCTGTGGCCCTGTCAAAGGTGACAAATTTGCCGCCACCGCTCAGTGTGGGGAAATTTTCATCGGTCATTCGATCCGGTATAAAAGAGACCACCGAATTGCCCGAAACCTCGGTGATCCGATCGGTTTCAATGCCGTAAACATCCAACAGATCCTCCATTAAATTATGAAGGTCGTGGGATTTTTCCGTTTGTTGAATCATTTGAATTAATGCATGGGCAGATTCCGGTTTAAACGAATTTAACTCAAGAAGAATATGACGGCCCTGGTTCAGCGTTCGGGTGATCTGCGTGACAAAGGCTGCAGTATCACGAATCAAGCGCGTCATTTTCTGTTCAATTTCAGAATCGATCACGCCAACCGGCTGTTTATCCGCCTGCGCCATCAATTGAACCACACGGGATTTAAACCGGTTAAATACGGCGTGCAACCCGTTGACGTTCTCTTTAAAAAGGCCGATTCCCTGATCATACCACAGGGCTAAAATCTCATGGGCGGTGTTGCGGATATACGGTACATGGATGACAATTTTTTCTTTTTGGCCGATGCGGTCCAGCCGACCAATGCGCTGCTCTAAACGTTCCGGGTTTACGGGAAGATCATAAAGAAACAGATGATGGACAAACTGAAAATTTCTTCCTTCACTGCCGATTTCAGAACAGACCAGCAATCTTGCCCCTTCAGGGTCGGCAAACCAGGCAGCCTGGCGGTCCCTGGCCAGCAGGTCCATGCTTTCGTCGAACCGGGCCGCATCCACACGGATATGCGCTTCAAGTCCCTGGAGCACCGCCGCTACGATCTGCCTTGAACGGCAAATCACCAAAATTTTCTCAGGCTTTAACCTACGGCATAGTTGGGCAAGACAGGCGACTTTGGGATCACCGGCTGGATCATCTTCCAAACGAGACCTCCCCTCAAGGGGAATCAGGCTCACCTCTCGTTCAGGAAAGCCTTTTATGGAACGGCGTCTGTTTCTGAAAATTACCCTGCCGGGTCCAAAAGCGTCCAGGAGCGACGCTGCAGACTCTCCCCGGTCCAATTTTTCCCTGACTTGTTGTGCCACGGCTTTATGCCCTTCCAACTCCGCCACAAAAGCTGAAAAATCATGATAACGGCACGGATCTAAAAGTTTTAACTGAGCGAAATGGTTTTCAAGCCCCATCTGCTCCGGCGTTGCCGTAAGAAGCATCATCCCCCGGGTCTCAGTATCCAGACCGGCCATAAATTGATAAAGGGGGGAATCCTCTGCCATATGGTGGGCTTCATCCATAACCACCATATCCCACCCCGCGCTGATCAACGCCTTTTTCACATGGTCCGAGTCACTGATAAAGGATTCGGCACAGATCCCCTGCTGATCCAAAAGAAAAGGATTCATGTCCGGCTCAGCCGCGGCAGCTTCGGTTAAATAGGCTTGATCAAAAATGCGAAAAATCAAGCTGAATTTTCGATACAATTCAATAAACCACTGGTGAACCAAGGCATCGGGAACAATAATCAGCACCCTTGAAATTTGAAACGTGACCAGAAGGCGGTGAAGAATCAAACCCGCCTCAATCGTCTTGCCAAGGCCTGTTTCATCCGAGAGCAGAACCCGTGGAAAATACCGGCTGGAGACCTCACCGGCAATATAGAACTGATGGGGGATCAAATCCACCTGACCGCCTAAAAATCCCCTGGCCGGTGATTTCTGATACGCCCCTTGCGCCGATCGGATACGATATCTTAGATCAAATTTCCCGGATGTTCCGGAAAGCCCGGAAAGAAGCTTTGAAAAGGGCATGTCCACGGATAAAACCGATGACAATTCATGCTCAAAAAGCCTTTTTTCCCCTTGAAAATAAGTGAGAATCCCAGCCGTTTCCTCCACTTTTTCCACGGTTATCCGTGTTCCGTCTTCTCCGCTGATCCGGTCTCCCGGCTGGAACCGTATTCTTTTGATGGGCGCTGCCGCCCTGCTGTATTTCCTTGAACAGTCCGAACCGGGAAAAAGCAGGGTCAGGGTTCTTGCGTCAAAAGAGAAAAGAATTCCCAACCCCAATTCAGGCTCGGTTTTAGAAACCCATCGTTGCCCTTTAAAAAGACTGCCTGTCCTAGACACTTCGCTCATGCCGCGGTCAACTCACCCATGATAATTGTGTAAAAAGTAGGTCTTATGCCATTCCCGCATGGGGAAGTCAAGCACTGTCCGGGGTGTTGAGCAGAATGTGCTGTTTGAATTTATGATTTACTTAAAAAGGGGCTCACGATGAAGGGTCTTTCAAGCATTTTTTCATACAGGCTGATATAGCTTTCGGCACAGCGGCTGTGGTTGAATTCCGTGACGGACTCAATCATGATCCGCCGGATCTGGACTTCCCTTTCATCGGGATTAAGGGCAAAAAAGTCCATGGCCCGATCCACAGCCCAGTTCAGTCCCTGGGCATCATATACGGTGAAAATAAAACCGTTGCCGCTGGAATTTTCCAGGTCAAGGGGCCTTACCGTGTCATGGAGGCCGCCGGTGTCAAATACAATGGGCAGGGTGCCGTAAATGGCGCCGATGATCTGGGGAAGGCCGCAGGGTTCAAAGGAAGAGGGCATGAAAACAAAATCACTTCCGGCAAATGCCTGGTGGGAGAGTTGTTCATCAAAACTCAAAACGCCTATTCGATGGCTTAAATCATGGAATCCGGCAATATCTTTGAAGTGTTTATAATATTCCCCGTCTGCCACGGAGACGATCTGGATCCCGGTATCCCAGTAGCGTTCTATGGTCTCGTACATGATATGGGCCAGCAGCTGGCATCCTTTTTGGACCGGGTCCAGACGGGAAGGCCAGAAAAACAAAGGCGCATCCGGATTTTGTTCAAGGCCGACGGTTTTCTGGAGAAAGGCCTTGTTTTTCTGTTTCATCCCGCGGTGATTTTTCGGCCCGTAATTAAACCGGATCATTTCATCCACTGCCGGGTTGAATTCCGGTTCCGGCGCATTCAAAATACCCGTGGCACAGCCGGCCTTCCATTTGTGGGTCAATTCGGCCTGAAGCCCGGGTTCCACAAAAAGATGGCGGTTTTCAACGATCTCCTGCAAAAACGCAGGACTGACCGTATTGACATAATGGGCTGAAAACACGCCTGAGCAAAGAAAATCCACCCGGTTGGATTCCCGGCTTTCCTCATAACTTTCAGGCATCCGTTTAAAATAAAGCCATTGCCAGAAGGAAGCAGCATCAATCCCCCGGTCCTCTATCTCGGCCAGGGTGGAGGTCATGGTGTGGATATTGTGAATGGAAAACAGGCAGGGAATGCCATACTGCCTTGCCATGGCCGGGATCAGGCCTGTCATCCAGTCGTTGCAGTGGATAATGTCGGGTTTTACCCTGGGGATGATATTATTGATCACCTCCCGCTGAAATGCCAGGGATACCTTTAAATTTGTCTTATAACTAGCGGAATATACTTTTTCTTTATAAAGAAACGCCCGGTCCGCGGCAAAATGAATCCGCTCCTCATTCAGGCATTGCCTGATTTTTTCCACCTCCCGGTCATGCTTTTCGGTGGAATAATCATGATAGATGGAACGGTAATCAGGTATGGCTACATGGACATCGCTGTTCAGATCGAACAGGGCACTGATCAGAGCCGCTGATACATCGGCCAGGCCGCCGGCCTTGGCCGAATAGCCTGCGCAGGATCCCATTTCTTCCGGCAGATAAGTCACCTCCGGGGTGACAATAAGAATTCTTGGTCTATTAGGCATGAGGACCTTCCTTCCACTGTCTTTTTTATAAGTAAGAAATACTTCAATTGTTGCATCTTCTGTGCCTGCAGAAGACCAGCCATCCTATCCCCTGGTACATCAGGCATGGGCAATTATACGCCTCTTGAAATCGGTTCAAAATTTTTTAAATCTTTGTCAACTAACTTTCCAGAATGTAAAAGAATCAGACATCCCCCCNNTTTTTTTTTGGTATTTTCACAACCTGGAGGATGGACAAAAACAAACCTTGCTGATATGAAAACCTATTTGATTGACAACCTCACAGAGAAACAGGGTATGATGAACAAAAGCAGTATTGAGGAGCGCGACGAGCGCCTCATAAAAAAATTCCGAAACATTGTCGAGGAAAAGGAGCAACTCCGGGCGCAGTTCAAGCAGCAGGTCCCTCACAGACGCTCATGGTACCTCTTGGCGCCGGCAGGATTCATCTTGGCGGCAGGCATCATATTCATGGTCTACCACACGATTCCCGAACGCACGCTGACAGACCCCTCATCCACCCCGGAAAAATTTGAGACCGCCTCCCAAAAAAAGTCAATGCCCATGGCTCAACACCCATTAACTGATGTTGAAAAACCCGATCTGCCCAATGAAAAGCCGGTCCAGGCACTCTTGTCTGAAACGGTGCCTGTTTTACCGGCAGAAGAGGAGCCGCCGCATTCCGACGTTGTACAGACTGAAATTCTACAGACCTCGGAAAAGGCAGCACCTGTGGAGACACTTCCAGAGATCGTCAGCACCACCGATGTGACCATCGAGGAACTGGTTATCTGCCGCAGCATCAAAAACAGGCAATATATATCTCCGGAGAACCGTTTTTCCATGGAAAACGGTGCAAAACCAGTGGTCTGGATATGGATGAACGTCCTGACCGACAAGCCCCCCCAAGACCTGAGCCACATCTATTACCTAAACGGCGAGAGGTTCTGCCGAATCATTCTCCCGGTCCTCTACCCCAGGACCCGAACCTGGAGTAAAGTGAGATTGAACAAACCCGAACATGCCGGATCATGGCGTGTGGACGTTGTCAACAATAGCGGGCAGGTAATCGCAAGAACCGATTTCACCGTTGGAAGCTGACGGATTCTTTCATTCCTTGATACCCTCCCCACTTCTGCGATAAACCAGGGCATGCAAACTTGGTATCGATACACGCTCTTGTGCTCGAACGAGACCTTCTACAGCCGAAAAGGATATACATATCAAGTTCCACTTTTTATGAGTTTGATGCCAATAATTAATAATAATCGGAGGGTTTAAATGCCACATTGGGGCATTTGGATATTGATGTTGTTGTCTCAATGAAAATTTGAAATGATCTATATCCGCAATACGTGTGTTATTGAATGCTGCTTTAAAATAAGCTTAGGCGAGGATAAATAGACATAGTCTACTCTAAGCTCCAATTGCCGCCACTAGAAAAGCTAAGAACGAGCTGCGCTTTTAGTGATCTAATGGAAGCTTCTTTTCGGCGCTTCTGAGCGCTAAACTAAAGTGTAGCTATTACACCCACACCCGTACCGATACCTATACACATCAGTACGAATCCAGACACTCCGAACCAGTAACGTCTATTTATAGCTCTTTTCATAGCAACCTCTATCTCATCAGGAAGCTCAATTGATACGATACTTTTGGTCGGTAGGTAACCTGCCACAAAGGAGGTTGCAGAAAAAACGAATAAAACCACCGGTACAAACCAAAAAGACCCAGCAATGACTGAGAGTAAATGGTCCTTCAGTATGAATAATTTTAATAATCCTATATATGTAGGGATAGCCGCCAGAGTAATGCTTATCATTGACTTGCAGAATTCTCGACCGGTTTCTACAGATTCTATCAATAAGCGTTTGCCTGCCTCTACAATTGCATTTGTGTGGGGTGTCAATGGCTGAGCGTCTTCCACTTTTATTTTACCTGCCATGTCTCTTAGCTATTCCTTCACCGAAACGTCGTTGATTTTATTCTCGTCCCCTTCTTCTATTGTGACTATCGCCTGGAATAGCTCATTTTTTTTTGGACAAATAAAAGTCCTCTTGAATCGTTTTACTGTTGATTCAGATTGACTGGGCGTTGATACTATAATACCATAAACAACACATGATTGATTTACAGTGATGCTGTATTCGTGTATTTCTTTACAAATTGGGCACTTGAGTTCAATTTTCTCAGTTGTCTCAGACATCATCTTCCCCTTTGTTTTACGTCTAATGCTTAGGTAATCTGCCACATTAGCGTAGCGATCAGGATTGATCTTCATGTTAGGCCAAAAAATGTATCGAATTACCACTTTATTCGAGAGGCAAAAGGAAAGATCTGCCTCTTTCATTTGTTCAAGGCCCTTCTTTCAGCTTTTCTTGGATCTCATGTATTAACTTTTCAGAGCGCTCAGCAACACCTTTTGTATGGTTTCCATGCTTCAGAGCCTCACGCATAGCAGATTCAGCATACAAAAGAGCCTCTTCTAATCGGCCCTGTTCTGGATATCTATATAAATCTATAGCCACATTATATCTTGTCATAGCCGCATTATTATAATCCTCTGATTGCTCAAAACATTGGATTGATTCTTGATAATAAGGAAGGGCTTCATCCAATTGGCCAAGGTTTCCATAAATACATCCGATACCATTATAGGCAATACCCAAATCATGTACAGGTAATGGATGACCTATATGAGGCAAAGTTTTAAGCAATTCAAGCACTTCCTCATATTTTTTTAAAGCCTTATTTGCAAGATTAAGCACTTTCTCTTCAGATTTATTCATCCTAAGAACATCCATGAATTTACGTGAATAAACATTGGCTATGCTGTTGAGAGCGTGTGCTTGTACCAACATGTCAATATTTTCTGTTAAATTCAAACTCTTCTCATACCAATATATTGCCTGATCAAGATCGTATAAGCTTGGGATTTGAAAATATACATTACCAATACTGATAGCAATGGTAGATTGAGCATTTTGATCGTTTATATGCTCGTACATACAAAGAGCTTCTTGATAAAAATCCATGCAAGATGCATTATTTCTATCAGCCAATAAAGATCCATATTTTTCGAGTGCCACGCCTAATGATCGGATAGTGTTGCGCTGAGTATAACTTATAGAATCCACAGGAAGTTCTATGAGCTTAGACACTTTTTTCCGTTGTTCTTCTATCACTAAATTTTGAAATTGCATTGCCTCATCAAGATTATTCTCAACGTTTAGAGATAGTTCAGTTTTATAGGAAATCAAATCAGATATAAAATTTTGAATTGCAGTAGGAAAGTCTTTTTTTGACAAAAAATCTTTGCAGAAGTAGAGTACTTCTTCCAGTAAGTGTAACCAATCAGTCAATGCCGTTGACTTAAGAAATCCTTTTTCAATTCAATCGTAACATGCTAATATGTAAGTCAATTTTATTATAAAGGCATCAACAAAAAAAGGAGTGAAAA
>NZ_DDYV01000156.1:0-6632 GCF_002348205.1 Desulfobacter sp. UBA2225
AGGGGCGTTGAAGCAGCCGGGGCTTTTTCCGTAGTTCTGGAAGGCATTCCTTCTTCCATTGCCAAAAAAATTACCCAGGCCCTGACCATTCCCACCATCGGCATCGGCACCGGTCCCTCTTGCGACGGCCAGATTCTGGTATTCCATGACATGCTGGGCATCAATGACGGATTCATACCCAAATTCGTGAAAAAGTACGTGGATATAGCTGCCCTGGCTGCCCAGGGGCTTAATGAATATATTAAAGAGGTTCAAGAGGGTAGTTTTCCGTCGCAGGAATATGAATATAAATAGTATGTCAACTACCCCTCCTGAATCAGAGATTCAGAAGGGGCTTGTAAAAGCCCAGGTTGACTAGCCTGAATCCCATTTGTTGGAACTACGTTCGGCAGGATGCAGACACCTTTGGATGTATTCGCCAGTCCAAAGCGCTGTCGTGGCACTGTAAAAGATCTGTGAGGAAGGAGCGGTCAACCACATTAGGAAGCCTGCTGAACATTGGCGAGGCGAACCCTACCCCTCTTCGGAGGGTGATAATAACCAAAAGGTTTTTTATGAAAGTGTATGTCAAATCACAATCAGGCAAATGGATGATGCCGACAAATCCGACAAATGCCCGAATTTTGCTCAAACAGGGAAAGGCAAAAGTAATCCAAAGAACGCCGTTTACCATTCAACTGCTTTATGAGACCACAGAGTACGTACAACCGGTTTACTGTCGGCATAGATGACGGGGGGATTCATGTCGGTATCGCTGCGGTATCTAAGGGGAAGTCTCTGTTTCAACAAGAAATCACTCTGAGATCGGATATCAAATCAAAGTTAGACACCCGAAGGCAATACCGGAGATCCCGGAGGAACCGGAAGACCTGATATCGAAAGTCAAGGTTCCTGAACAGAAAGTCGTCCATTCCCATATGCAAAGTGTGTGGCGGGAATGCGCCGGCATCCCAGGTGATCTGCCGGGCCTGTCTGAGAAAAGCAAAGGGTATTCACCAAAAATATGCGGGAATCCCAAAGAAAGTATTGAACGAAAAGTTACCCATCTGCGGCGTTGCATCTGGGCAACTTTTCGCTTAAACACAAATTTCCACCCAGGTAGGAAACAAAATTATGAATACACCTAAACGAAAATTTTCCGTAATCGGCTGTGGACGGGTGGGCATCTGTCTATCCGCATTCCTCTTTAAAAAAGAGTATGAACCGGCAGGTTTTTTCAGCAGGAGCAGGACTTCGTCCCAGGCCGCCAGGGCAGCAGCAGGATGCGGCACCGTGTTTGATACAGCCGCTGACTGCGCCCGGGCCGGAGACATTGTTTTTATCACCACCCCTGATGGCCTCATAGAGTCTATTTGCAGCGACCTTGCCCGGCAAAACGCCCTGGGACCGGAAACCATGGTTTTTCATCTGTCAGGCGCCCATTCTTCAGGCATTCTTGCCCAGGCAAAACAACTCGGGGCAGTTGTCGGTTCCATTCATCCCCTGCAGTCTTTTGCCCCTTATGAACCGGGACAGGCAAGCCCCTTTAAAGGAATCAATGTATCTGTTGAAGGGGATCCCGATGCTGTTGCCCAGGGCAAAGAGATTGCTGCAGCCCTTGACGCTCGGGCCTTTGCCATCCCAACGGAATCCAAAACCCTTTACCATGCCTCGGCTGTAGTGGCGTCCAACTACCTTGTAACCCTGGTGCGGTTTGCCCTGACCCTTTTAATGGAAACAGGACTTCGGGAAGATGTGGCATTTGAAATTTTGTCGCCCCTGATCCAGGGCACTCTTTCCAATATTGGGTCCAGGGGCTGTACCCGTGCCCTAACAGGCCCTGTGGCCCGGGGGGATCATGAAACAGTGTCCCGGCACCTGGCTGACATTGACGAAAAAACACCCGAATATTCAGCTTTGTACCGTCTGCTCGGCGCCCATACCCTGGATATTGCCGGGGCCGGGAACGGCCTGCCTGAAGAAGCTGAAAAAATGCTGTCCCACCTTTTTAAACCAATGTGATCAGGAGAGGCGTAAGCTCAGCTATTCTCTAAAGCGCTCAAACACATTACTTGCGAGCCCAGAAGGGTGCAACGGCTGCTTTCGTAATTTCAATCGTCTCCCAGACATTGCCCTTGACATAGGCCTCGTTGTCCAACCATTCCCTTTTCAATGCGTCCCGGGAT
Source organism: Desulfobacter sp. UBA2225 (assembly GCF_002348205.1). NCBI lineage: Bacteria > Pseudomonadati > Thermodesulfobacteriota > Desulfobacteria > Desulfobacterales > Desulfobacteraceae > Desulfobacter > Desulfobacter sp. UBA2225. Next base: position 2,166 of record NZ_DDYV01000156.1, read on the forward strand.
TCAAAATCACAGACAATCATAGAGCCTGCCATGTTCCCTTCGTCGTTGAGAATGGCGGCGGCATAGAGCCAATTGCCGGATTCGTACATTTTCCTGGCGGTTTCAAGGTGTGCCTCCCTGGCGGCCATTCTTCTCTCCAGGGCATTTTCATCTGTGCCGTCCCGACCGATTACGATAAACTGCATTTTTCCCTCCTGAAATCTTTGGACTGGCGAATATATCCAAAGGTATCTACATCCTGCCGAACGTAGTCCCCGATAACGAGGACTCAGGCTAGTCAACTCGGGCTTTTACAAGCCCCTTCTGAATCTCTGATTCAGGAGGGGTAGTTGACAACGACTTAACACCTAAATTTTATGAAGGATCAGCGGTTCACGCCCTTCTGCCACGAGTTCCTGGTTGGCTTGATCCAGCAGCGATTTTGAGGAAATCACAGAAATACCCTTGGCATCGTCATCCCGGAAAAAATACCGGGTAGCCGTTTCCACGACCTTTTGCTTGTCCATACCCAACAGGGCATCCTTGAATCCCTTGCGAATCTCATCGGATAATTTGGTTATCTGGCGATAAAAGGCTTTCATGGCAGACGGAGCCGGTGTTTCAGGCTTGTCAATGTCCGAGCAGACTTGAAGTATGGCCTCTTTGACATCTGTCTGGGTGAATTGCCCCTGAGTGATGAAATCACAGGCATCTGCATAAACATCCAGGGTCCGTTTGATATGGGGGTCACGATAGGAGCCAAATGAAAAAAAACCCTCTTCCATGTTGTACAGGGCAAATCCCCCGTATGCTCCGCCTTTTTCCCTGATTTCCCGGTGCAGAAACAGGGAACGCAAAAGTTTTGCAATAACGGACAGGGCCGGGGCGTCTTCATGAGAGATGCGAACCGCCTTAAAGGACTGACCCACAAAAGAGACCGCCGTATTGGTCATCCAACCGTCGTAGGGCCGCAGGGTCTGTGTTTCTATATCCGGTGTATGAAAAGCCTGGTTGCTGCCGTTGGGCAGGTTGTCATAAATTTTTTTAATGCGTTTATCAGCCTGGATCATGGACGAAGCAGACCCGATGACAGCAGGTTTAAAATTATCTTTTCTCATGACGCCACAAGCCATGGCAGAAAGGTCTTTTTCCAGTTCAGCCAGGGCCTGGGCGCCTGTTTTCGCATTATCGACTTTGGCGGTAAGATCCTTGATCCGGGTGTACTGAGCAATGCCATGCCACAATTCATTAATACTGGCCGCCGTTGACAGGTGTCGGGCGGACAAGGTTATCGCATACCTGTGTCCGGACCCAACGATGGAGGCTTCAAGAGCTGCCTGATATTGCAGAATAAGGCTTTTAAGCCGCACGTGGTCTTTAAATCCACCATCATTGATATATTCATCCATCATATCAAAAAGATGGTCAATATTCCGGTCCAGGGCTTTTCCCTGCAACGCCAGAAAGGAGTGACCTTTACCCTCATGGTCAAAATGGGTGCCTGAAAAGGGGGACATGGAAATGCCGCCGGTATAAAGATCCATTCGTTCAGCCATCTGCACATAGGAAGAATTTTTTGTGCCGGCATTTGTAAAAGCCCGGGCAAAAAACGGCACCATAGGAAAAAGATTCGGCGCAATGTTTCCGGCACCTACCGGGCAGGTGAAATAGAGGATGCCCGAAGTGGCCTTGTCAAAGGCGGTGGCGCAGGTGATACCCTTGATCGTATCGGGGTGAACGATTTCAATCTCAGGGGGCACGTCTTCAAGCGCCAAGGTGGGTAGAAGATCCAGGTTTTCTTCTGTTTCCTGGCGTTCTTTCAAGGCCGCAGCATCCTTTTTGATCTGCGCCAGTTCCGCTTCATCCAGTGATTTTAGTTTCTCCTGAAGTTCCTGGCGTATATCTTCGGCCTGGCGGGCTTCAAGCCCTTCATCCGGAGCAAGGGTAAACAGAAGTCTGTGGGGATTATCCAGAAAATAGCGGCGAATTCGGCCTTCCAGGAAGGGGCCTTTGGCTAACTCTTCCTGCAGTTTTGCCAAATCACTGTCAATATTAATACCGGTTACGGGATCACCTTCATGAACCATGATCGAGGCAATACCCACAAGCAATTTTATGCCATAGGGGTATGGTGTATTGGTGATCTCCTTGAGTGAAAATTCGATCTGATGGATGGCAGAATCTATTAAATGTTGATCAATTCCTTTGCCGACAAGGGTTTCAAGGCAGGTAAAAACAATTTTCTCCACTTCGGGGACTGCAGATACTTCAATATCCTTCAACCCGCAGACAAACATGGTGTCCCGGTTATCTGAATCAAACCCAGTACCATCGCACAGGGCAGAACCCAAGGCGCTGTCAATGAGTGCCTTTCTCAAGGGGGATGCCGAATTTCCAAGGAGAATCTGTTCAAGCACCTCCATAATCAGCACTTCAAAATGATCCGCGATATCAGGTGTCAACCAGGCCACACATCCCTGGTATTTGGCGGCGATATTATTGGTATCTGAATAGGCATATGTCTGGGTCATGACTTTAGGGGTATGCCACCGGGGCTGAGAAGGAACCCGGGTATCCATGTCAAGAAAATCAAATCTGGAGAGCACCTTTTTTTCAATAAAGCTTAAGCTCTCTTCCAGAGGCAAATCCCCATACGTATAAAAATAGCTGTTGGACGGATGATAATACCTTGCATGAAACGACTTAAGATCCTCGTGGGTGAGTTTTGGAATGTCTGCGGGTTCGCCACCTGAATTATTGGCATAGGTGGTATCCGGGTAAAGCCCTTTAAGCAGGGCCCGGGAAATGACCTGGGCAGGTGAGGACATGGCGCCTTTCATTTCATTGTAGACCACCCCTTTATATACCAGTTCAGGTTCCCCGTTTTCTCCTGGTTCCAGTTCAAGCCGATGGCCTTCCTGCTTAAAACTTAAATGATCAAGATCGGGAAAAAACGCCGCATCCAGATAAACATCCATCAGGTTAAAATAGTCTTTTTTATTCTGGGTAGAAAATGGATACATGGTCCAGTCGGACGCGGTAAATGCATTCATAAAGGTGGACAGGCTTCGTTTGAGCATGGAAAAGAAAGGATCCCGGACCTTGTATTTTTCGGACCCGCACAGCACGGTATGCTCAAGAATATGCGCAACCCCTGTGGAATCCGTGGGAACGGTTCTGAAAAATACCCCAAAGGTATTTTCTTTATCCTCATTGGCAATATGGATGTGGACAGCTTTTGTCTTCTCGTGGACCAGTTCGATCAGATGGGCGTTAATTTCGGGCAGGGGCGATACCTGTTTAATTGTGTAGCCGCTTATGGCCTGCCCGGGTGTAAATGCAATCTTATTCATATATTTTCCTGTAAAAGGTTTCCCTTAACCATCTTCTGGGCATGGGCCTTGTTTTGCATGTTTTTGCTAAGGTTACGACTTGGAGTAATCCCAGGTTCAATATAAAAAATTTAAGAAAATTAAATTTTTTTATAAATTCCCCGGCTGAGCCGTTGGATCTTTTCTATTCTATCCAGTCTGAAAATAATATTTCTCAATTTTTTATCGTCAAAACCCGTGGCCGCCTTAATGGTTTTAAAATTAGTGCCTTCCGGATGGTTGCCGATGATACTCAGAACAATGGAAGATGCACTCTTTTTTGTTGGCGTCCGGCTTTTGTTTTTCTGCCTGCTCAACGGATGATTCTGATAAATCAATTGTTCTAGCTTATCAAGCCTTTTGTGAAGATTAGCAATATCCTCCTTAGTTGGAATGTCCAAGCGATGGAGAAGCATTTTAATAAAGTTCTCCCAATTGTTGCTGAATTCTGTAGGTTCCATAGGTCAATCCTTCTTGAAACGTAAGGTTTTACCGTACCTTAAAATAAATACCGGTAGATTCTATATTCTGTCCCGCGGTTAATTGTTAATTAGTTATAGTAATTTTTCAAGGGGCCGGCTTGTGCTTCAAGCCGCTTTTTTAATATGATATTTTAGAAATTACTTCTTAACTCTACTAATGTCAAGTAGGCCATATCTAAATAAGTAAAAAAAGTATCTGCCTGTGGGCGTTAAATTTTATGGAAATTAACTTCCCGCCGAGAAGTCCCCTTCCGAATCTGTGATTCTGTGGGGGGGATGAATCGGCATAGTTTGTTGTTGACTTCATACTCTGTTCTTTGTATTTTTCCTCATATGAAATATGAGATTGATATGGGTTGCCATTCGGTTTATTGTATTCAGTTCCATCTTGTGTTTTGTGTAAAATACAGACGTAAGATTTTGACGGATCCAATATCAGAAAGGTTGAAATCACTTGTGGTCAATATAGTATCTAACTTTGAAATACGAATTATTGAGCAAGAAACAGATAACGACCATATCCATATACTTTTTGCGTCAAAACCATCGGTTACGTTGTCTAAATTTATCAATATCCTGAAATCTGTTACCTCCCGTATGATTAGAAAAGAAGGGCTTGGTCATAACATCGGCCA
>NZ_DDYV01000134.1:0-10988 GCF_002348205.1 Desulfobacter sp. UBA2225
ATCGAAGATCAAGGCGTTACAGAAAAACAAGATATCGAAAGGCAAGATTTCTGTAACGCCTTGATCTTCGATACTGCCTTCGGGTGTCCAGCTTCGATTTGATGTCCGACCGCAGGGTAAGTTCTTCCTGAAACAGCACTTTTCCACGGGAGACCGCAGCAATACCGACCTGAATGCCGCCATCATCGATACCCACAGTCACCGTCTGGACATGCTCCGTGGTCTCATAAAGCAGTTGGATGACAAACGGCGTCCGTTTGATCATCCTGGCCTTACCTTTCTTGAGCAGAATCCTGGCATTTGCCGGATTTGTAGGCATCAGCCATTTTCCTGATTGTGATTTGACATACACTTTCATGAAATAAACCTTTCGGTTACCAACACCCTCCGAAGAGGGGTAAGATTCGCCTCGCCAATGTTCAGCAGGCTTCGCAATATGGTTGACCGCCCCTACCTCACAGGGCTTTTACAGAGCCACGATAGTGCTTTGGACTGGCGAATATATCCAAAGGTATCTACATCCTGCCGAACGTAGTCAGTTAAGACTTAGGATAGTCAACTTGGGCTTTTACAAGCCCCCTTCTGAATCTGTGATTCAGGAGGGGTAGTTGACGGCCCATATCCGGGGTGTGGCTGTATTCGGCCTTGAAATGCCACAGAACTCCATGCGCATTCGCCGGTTATCATGACGACAGCACTTTCCGGCAGGCAAAGGCAAAATCTTCGGGAAAACATCCGGCGATAAAGCGCATCTGGGCCTCGGAAAAGGTGCCCGGCGCATAGGGCAGACGCGGGATAAACGAGTACACAAGGTGTTGCTCGGTGACCGGGCTGTTAAACCGGCCTGAAAATTCCACGCTTGTGACCATCTGTGCGCCCAATGTTTCCAGGGTCTGTACGGCTATACGGATGCCGGTGTCCAGGGCATTGCGGGTTGCGGTGTCGGCGGAAAGCACATGGGGGCAGGGGGCTTTGGTCATCAGCATCAGCTCCCATTCACTGACCTGGGCCTTGGGGGCAAACAGCATGACTTTGTCGTTTTCCCAGACGACCAAATCATTGGGACCGTCCGGGTTCGTGTCTGTTCGCTGGTTGTTTTTAATGGCCTTGATAAAGGCGGTAAAAAAATCTGTGTTGTAGGCGGCTTTATACTCCCGGATAAAGTCAGCCACAAGATCCCCGCAGGAAAAACAGGGATAAAGGTTGCCGTCGCTGTCAAAAATGCTTTCCGGAATCATGGCGTTCTGCTGGTGGATCATCTGGTGGGAGGCATGCAGCCGGTGTCCGGACTGGGCAAACCCGAATCCGAAATTCCATCCCCATAACGCCCCTGTAAAAAAGGGAGACTCACTGTCCAATGGGCTGCGGTCCCCCGATACCAGGGCATCCATAATTTCCGTGCGCAGTGCCTCAAGTTCATCTGTGGACAGGGGGCGGCCGGTTGCCGGCAGCGTCACGCCCAGCATCTGGGCAAGGCGTACATAGATGCGCTGGTAATACAGATGCCGGATACCTGCCATGTCAGACGGGGTCATGTCATTGGCCCGGTAGCGGATTTGGTCATTGGCCATGTTAGTGGCATAATGGCCCCAGGGAATGTATGAGTTAGCCCGCATATATTCAAAAACATGGGTGTTATCCAGGCTTTCTCCCACAATGGGGCTTTCTCCCTGAATGCCGGGTTTGAGTACCATCACCTCTTTATAAACATCGGGCAGGGCCGGATTGTTGCCAAGCACATCATAAAGATCATGGTCGTGGATGACCGGGAAGAGCCAGCCTTGATTGTTCTTTCCAAAGGAAAGACCCGTGGGCGGATGGTCCTTACCATTATCATATACAAAATCGCAGGCAAGGCCGGCAAGTGCACAAAGCTCCTCCGGGTCCGTGGACGCCTGGGCCAGTGCCAGTTTCAGGGGGCGGGGAAGCAGTTCCAGCATCTGGGTCACAGTATTCCGCTGCACGCCTTTTCCCTTTTGCCACTGTTTCAGACAAGCGCTTAAGGAGCAGTCCGACCGGGCGGGAAGGCATATGGTATCGGGACGTTCCGCCTTGCGGTCCGCCCAGTCGGAATTGATAAAGGTGCTGCCCCGGAATGGAAACGCATTGGCGATTTCATAAATTCGGTCATCCGCGCTTGCCTGGACCTGCCCCTGGGGATAATTCTGCAGGTTTTTCACAGGCCTGCCATCAGGAAGGCGGCCAAGCACATCGTCAGTGCTATTTTGCCTGAAATTATCCACATCAAATCCAGGTTTGTGGATTCCCACTACAAATTGCCCCTGGGGGGTGACGCAGGTTCTGGGCGCTTTCATCTACATCTCCGGGGCTTTGGAAGGCACCAGGCACAGAAAGGCAAGATGTCCGTCCGAGCTGTTTTTTATCTGGTGGTCAACATTGGGGGGCACATAAACTGCGGTCCCCTGGGAAATGTCATGCCACTGATCCCCGAGAAGCACCTCGCCTTTGCCCTCAACCACGTAAATTTCATGTTCCCAGTCATGGGTATGCCGGGGGGCATGACCGCCGGCTTCAACGTCAAATCTTCTCATGCAGAAATTGGGGGCGCCGTCATCCTTACCGATGAGTACCCGTCCCGTAACACGTTTGACCATGTCGTTGTTCATTTTTGTGCCGCAAATATCTGTATAGTGTGTTGCTTTCATTTTATCTCCTTTAAAACCGCGCTGTCCTGCCGGTTTGGTAATGACTTATGTGTGAATTTAAGAGCCTGGGTCGGAATTGTCAATGCCTGTTCCTGCGCCGGATTTGTCCCGGACCGACCTGCCGGGATCGGACAGCTTTTGAATCAGCCGGTCTGTTTCTGCTTCCAATATTGCCAAATCATTACCGGAAATGGGCCGAGGGCCAAAACGAAGCTGTTTGTGAATCCGGATAACAGTCATAAGGGATGGGATATCCTGCGGGGAAAAGGTTTTTTCTTTGACTCGCATGAAAAATTGTTCATAGGTTTCATGGGGTTTTCTTTCAAACCCGGAACGGGCAAGTTTTTTTTCTAATTTTCGGATATAGAAGTCAGGAAGATGCTTAACAGGCCCTGATGGATCATGGTCTTGTTCATGAAGATTGCTTTTTTCCTTTTTTTTATCTTTCCTGAGCAATCGCCTGATCATCAGGATGCCAAGGGGCACCAGAAGCCACAGCAGTTTCTTTTTGGTTTCCGGGTTGCCCCAGCGCAGCAGAGCGAATCCGTATTCGATCATGGAAAACAGGTCGGGAATCGCGGTCATTATGAAAAGGCTCTCTTCTTTTTCTGTCCAGGATGGCGGGGTTGTATCAAAAAAAATCCATCTGCCGTTGACAAAAACTTCGGTCCAGGCGTGGGCATGTTTTCTGCGCACAACGATTTTGTTTCCCATAAAGCTTTTCTCAAAGGCCATATATCCGGCTGCATACCTGGCAGGAATGCCTGCGGCACGAAGGAGAAATACCGTAGCTGTTGCAAAATATTCGCAGTGCCCGGTTTTGGTTCGGGTCATAAACTCCGTGATGGGGGATGCTTGATCACCGGTTTTAAGATCAAGGGAATAGCTGAAATTTGAAAAAAAATATTTTTTTATTTCCGGCAGTACCTTTTGAGCCGGTTTGTCCGGTCCAAACCCGAGCGCAACAGCCAGGTTTTGGAACAATGCCTTTTCCCGATCCGGAATGAGAAGGTCAAGCTTGCCCGGCGGCAGGATTTTTGTACCGGGATCGCCATAGCTGACATCATAGATCATAAAGCCCGGGGCGTCATCGACCACAAATGTGCCCAGCCCGTTTGTTCTGATACTGGAAATAGCGATGCAGTTCACTTCAAGTGCGTTTTCAGGCGCTTTTAAGATTCCTTTGGTTTTTTTCATTCGGGTCAGGATGGTCAGCTTTGGCCTGCCTGACAGGGGTTGGCCTTCCTGCTGTGCCTCTGCTTTCCGACGGTTTGAAACACGTTGCAGACCGGTAATAAAACGGCCGTCTTCTGCTTGTGGCACAGGTTCGAATTTGTTTTGGGTCGCAGTCCACATGTTGCCTGAAAGAAATGTATAAGCCGCTTCTTTTAAAAGATAGGTAGCCCCATCATCATTTTCAGGGGGGATTACTCTGAAGACGATTTTGTTGGAAAGTTTAAGCCGGCCAATCTGGCCGATCGCTGTTGTTCCCCTCAGCGGATCGGCACCGCCGTCAAAAAATCGGCCCCAGGCCCGCCGGGTCACAGCCTTCTGGGCATGATGAAGACCTGTCTGCAGGAAAAAACCCATGATTGAGGCAACTATGGCGGCTGCAACCCATATCCGGATATCTGCTCCCCGGGTACGCTGGAAGAATAGCACAACGACAATGATGGCAAGGGCAAACGGGTAATAGGGGAACAGGCGATTGTTGGCCGCAGCCGAAGAGGTTAGGCAGATGATGATAAACGCAAGGCTTAGATTTATTCTGACCGCGTTTCGTTCTTCTATGCGCTTTTTTTTGAGCAAATAGAGGGAACGAACATCAATATCTCCTGCGGCACTGTATTCCTGAACAACAATCAAAGGAAATGCGAAAACAGGAAGGTAGCGCAATATGTTCGCCAGCGCCGTTTCAATTTCGAGTGAAACAAAATAAATAATGGCACCGGCAAGGCATACCATACAGGTATCGCTGAGTTTATTCACCTGATCTAAAGAGGGATCCCATCGTGCCTTTATGATCCGGGCAAGCTCGATAACAATGCCCATAAAACAGGCCGGGAGCAGATAACCGGTCTGGTGCCCCCAGAAAACAAGGGCCGCAGCCATGGTCAGAGGGATCGTTTTCATGGGATTTGTCCTGCCTTGTTCAAATTTGCCTGAATATTGCCGGGATCAACCAGGTGGACAGGAGCACCGGGGGATGCCGCATTTGTGTCGGCCACAAGAAAGGCGGCTGTGGCGATGCCGTTTGCCTTCAAAGTGTTGAGAAAGTCTAAGCGTTCACTGTCCAGGCAGTTGAATATTAAAACGCAGCCGCTCAAGAGCTGTCTGTATTTGAGTACGGCCCTGGATACCGGTGCAAAGGAGCTCTCTGTTGTGGGCTGAATCAATGCAAGGATTTCTATAATTTTTTTGTTTCCCAAAAGCCCTCTGCCTGAAGCGTAATGATAGATCCGGTTGCCTGCAAAGAAAAGATCCAGCAACGATTCGCCCGTGACCAGTTTTGACACATAAGAGGCGGCTAAGCTTACGGCTGTTTCAAACCCTTGGGCTGCGCCTTCAGGTGCATAAGTATCCAGGATCAGCGCATGCCTGACAAAGTGTTCGTCCCGGTTTTCCCGGATGATGAGTTTCCCGGTTTTGGCAAGGCTTTTCCAGTGGATCAGGCGCATGGGGTCTCCGGGTCTGTACTCCCTTAAAGAGATGAACTCATCGGAGTTGCCGATCTTTGATGTCAAGGCAATGCCGCCTGTATGGTGCTTCCTGGACCCGGGCAGATCCAGCGCCGGGACATTGTATCGCCTGGGCAGAACAAGAAGCCGTGCTTCACTGGTTGTATGATAAAAGGCACGCATGAAACCCAGGGGCTCTTTTTTAAGAAAGGTGAATCCGTTTAAATGAATGTAGCCCCGGTTCAAAGGCGTCAGTTCCCCGCGGACGGCAACCCGGCTCTTTGGTGGAACCGCCGGCACCGGCCGTCGGGTTACAACGGCGTTCTTTTTTTGGTGGATCAGCCACTGCCAGCGCTGCACTTTGAGTTTTCTGTCCCAGGGATTACGCAAATGTTCATGGGGTTCCCTGGTATTGGCAAAGGCCTCGAGAGAGGGGATGGGGCTGCTGAAACGCTCCCGGATTTCAAACCCCTTTTTAAGGCGGTTTGTCCTGTTTTCAACAAGGATGGTGTAGCTGACAGGGGTGCCTGCAGTGGTGTATTCCGGCAGAATTCGTTTTGCAAAAAGACCTTTGGGGGCTTTAAAGGAGAGGATGGCGGAAACGGCAAACACTGAGAATAACAGGGAGAAAAGCTGGTAAACCATGCTTCTGAAGGTATCCAGGCCAAGGCAGGCGGTCAGGATCAAGGCATAGATCAAAAAATTGCCGGCCATGGAAAATTTGTTTTTCTTCCAGAAACCGAGCCTCCCAAGGCGTCTATATGCACGGTAAAGAAATTTTGTTGATGCCTTTTCCACATTTTACCCCGGCGCTTTGGTGGATTTGACAATATCGTGAATCGTGCCGGCGCTTGAATTGCCGGAAAAACTAAATTCCGGGTTCAGGACCAGGCGGTGGGCTATCACGGGTATGGCCAGTTCCTGGATATGCTCGGGCGTGACAAAATCACTGCCTGAAAAAAGGGCATAGGCTTTGGCCGTCTTCATCAGGGTGATGGAGGCTCTGTGGCCGGCGCCCAGGGTGATGCCCTTATGGGTCCTGGTTTGCCCCACAAGGTTCACAATATAATATTTAAGCTCTTCGCTGATGAAGACGTGATCCACTGCCTTTTTCATGGCCAGGATTTCCGGTTTGGTAACGCAGGGAACAACCGTATTAACCGGCTCTCTGGTCTCCTGGTTTGTCAGGATGGCCACTTCGTCCTGGGGACCCACATAGCCCATGGACAGTTTTAAGGCAAAGCGGTCCATCTGGGCCTCGGGCAACGGGTAGGTGCCCCTGGACTCGACAGGGTTCTGGGTGGCAATGACAAAAAAGAAATCATCCAGTTTCAAAATTTTTCCGTCAATGCTGATCTGGGATTCTGCCATGGCTTCAAGCAGTGCAGACTGGGTTCTCGGCGATGCCCGGTTGATTTCATCGGCCAAAAGAATATTGGTAAAGACCGGGCCTTTATGAAGCCTGAACGCCTGTGTTGACGGATCAAAGATCGAGACACCGCAGACATCCGAGGGCAAAAGATCCGGTGTGAACTGGATCCTTTTGAAATCTGCGTCTGCGGAAAAGGCCAGGGCCTTGGCCAGGGTGGTTTTACCGTTGCCGGGCGCATCTTCAATCAGGATATGCCCGCCTGCGGCAAAGCCTGCAAGCAGCAGGGCGATGGTGTTATCCTGGCCTTTTATAACACCGGCAATGCTTTGAAACAGCTTTGTGTAGGTGTCAAATCCCGTCATGTTTCTTTTGTTCCTTGACTGATTTGGGTGAACTAAGCTGCTTGTATCGGGGCAAGATAACAGCATTAGTAGTATACTTTAAGATACCATATAAAATAACCATTCGTGTTACAATTTTTTTTGGGGCTTTTGTTGCGTTTTAAAGTCTTGGAGCCTGTTTGAAAATTAGTCATTATATGGGCTTAGCCTGGGTATTGATGGTCAGATTGGTCCATGGCGTTATTGGGAGCCTTACCAGGCTCGTTCAGTCTACGCTGCCGGAATAAGTTGTTCAGACAAGAGGAATTTTGTCTCTAAGCAGTGCATGGCAAAACATTGAGACGTCCCGACTCCATTTACTATACCGATCAGGGAAGGGGACGATATCAGGAATGGTTTCGAACAACGAGGCTAAATGCGCTTCTTTTATCGTTAACTGCTTAATTTTAGAGATGTCTTCCTTGTTTAGGCCGCCCCTGGCGATAATTTCTATAGGTCCTGCAGGGATTAAATAGTCCTCCCCTGCTTTTGTCATTACAGCCTGCATTCCCGAAAGATAGCACCCTGTCGGTACTTTTTCAGTCTGACTGCATATCTCCTTCATGCTTGCATGTTTAGCTAAAACATTAATGATTCCCTGTTGCATGCGGGGAAGATATTCGCTTTGGTAATATCCTCCAATACACCCAATACCTCTTGCCAGAGAAATACTGGTGTAACATGTGAAAAGGGATGGCAGCAAACCGCCATTTTTAAGCGCATCAATAACGCTTAAAGGTGCAAAAGGAAGCGTATAAATCTTACCGTGCTCATCCTTTCCTTTTAACCGGAGTTGACCGGATGACCGGCTTTCGAGGACCATGGGAATCAATTTGTTTTTTAAACCCACACCCCAGAAAAAATGGGTTCCGCAATTTCCTAAAGACTTTTTAACACCATTGTTGCTACAATCTTCCATCAATCTGAGGTCAAGTTTTTTCCCCTGCCAACAAGCCGGGGCCCCATCCAGATCCGATATCAGATCCCCGGCAATATCGGGGTCAAACATCAGCCTGTGAATCAAAGATGACGCGTCCGCCAAATCTTTTATCAAAAGCCTGGAAACAATTGCTTCCAGATCCATGTAAACCAGGTCCAGTGGCATATCAGAATTTGCAACCATGCGTTTCCACAACCGATGATTTAAAACAACGGACTGCTCTGAATAACTTTGCCATCCCTGGGAAACTGTTTGGGCATAATCTGTCTCGAGGATATCACGCAGTACATTGCCATATTCGGGCAAAAGTTCTCCCTGGATTATCAGCTTTCCGGTCCGGTCAATTGCCCTTTTAACCTGATCTCTGTCAATGGGGCCAACTAAACTGACGTAACTTGTTTTTAATTTGTCTGAGAATAGAGGCATTTTTTGTGGCATCCCGGCACAATCGTTTTTAGCCGTATGATAAAGTAACATACCCCTGGGAAACGTCAGATTGTTTAACGGCACATTGGCACATGCAATTACCGGTATCGTGGATTGTGTCGGATTCATGAAAGAGAGAATGAGGGAAAAAAGAAAGGTCCCCTGTACCGATTGGGCGAAAAAGTCGACACCATGATGATTCGCGGTCAGTGCGACCGGTGTTCTCGAAAGGTCCATCACGGTCCGGCGGGCAATGGATTCACCATGAATTGGCAGCAGGTAGTCATAAACAACTTCATAAAAATCGTCCTTTTCTTGACAACCATTTCCCATCGGCAACGGGTAGTGGGCTATGTACTCGGCGATGGTTGCATCACCGTGTTCTGCAAGGGCCTTTTTAATTATGGATGAATGCTTGCAAACCAAGTCGAAATAGACATTCGTCAAAGCCTGAAGGCTATTATCTTGTTTAGGATGTGAAGATATCGGTTTCATAAAAAACGTTCGTAATGATTTTTATCTTTTAAAGTAAATAGAAAAAAGAGAAGGGCGGTAATCAGGTAAATTAATCCAAGGTTCGTAATGCTCATTCTGATGTTTTCCGATAAAAACAGCCCGCTGAAAATAATAGGTCCAAGTGCCTGACCAAGACGACTGATGGCTCTGAATATACCGATGGCCTTCCCTTCGCCAAATGCATAAGTGACCTTTAGGCGAAGCAGATATGTGCTTTGGGAGGCGATAATAAAACTGCTTGAAAGCCCGAGCAAAAAAATGGCAAATGTCACGGCTGTCAAGCCCTCGAAAAAATAAAACATCAGAAAGGCAAAACTGCCCAGAAGACAACCCACAAACACGTAGTTTTTTTTATTGTCAAATCTATCCACAAATTTGGCAATAACCGGCCCTATATAAATGAGACTAAAACCGTACAGCATCAGTTCTCTGCCGATAGTTCCCTGGGATGTTCCGATTCGGTTGAGGTAAACCGGACTGAAATAATGTAGGAAGCCAACAGCAGCAAAAGCTGCCGGAAGGCTACTTAAAAAGATCAAACTGAGAACAATTCTGTTGCTGAAAAATGCAAACACAACTTTTTTACCCGGCCTGCTTTTGGGGGCCGATGCGGACTGCAGATTGCCCGCCGTCGTGCCGCCTGGTCGAATCATCGCCTTTCTCATGAAGACCAGTGGATAGAAAATTGTTATATAAAGAATCACGGCACCAATAAAGAAAACCCCGCCATATCCGATTTTTTCTACCAGTAACGCACCTGTTGCCCCGCCACAAATACTTCCGGCATACAATCCGGATAAAAATTGTGCAAAACCTCGAGCCCTGCTTCTTTCATTGCTGAAAGCAATAACAAAACCTTGGGCAGCCAGCAGCGTAAGACCATATCCTATACCCACAAGCCCTCTTGATACTATAAAATGGATTACGTTTGGTGCCAGCCATGAGTAAAGCGTACCGCTTCCCGCCAGAAATAAGCCGACCAGAAAGGGTTCATGCCATCCTCTTCGATCGTTCCAAAATCCACTTAAGAAAATGGCTATACCGACAAAACAAAATTCTATGGAAATCGGCAATCCCATCACCGTATCTTTGGAAAGTCCCCAAAGGGGGGTATAAAGTTTTTCCATATGCAGAGGAATAAAAGACATGCAAAGATCCATGCCGAAAAGGAACAAAAAGGTAACGGGTCGGATTAATCCAAAATGAACCACCTTGGGGGTTTTTTGTTGGGATGTCGGCTTATCGATAAAGTGAAAAAGAAATATCAGCAACTCCACAAGGAAAAGTATACATACAGCGATAACTGTGACGGCATTTAAAATGAGATTACAGGCTTCTCGCAGGAATTCAGTCTTTGATATTCTGATAATAATGGTTCCTGCAACAGATGTTTTGTTTTTGTTCAGCAGCGCTATTTCGTGGGTTTTGTTTAAATAAGAAAATTTTTTAAGAAATGCTTTTACCCAGGAAACATCCCCAAAGGATAGTGTTTTATGGTCGCTCTTGCTCGCAGCAAAAACCCGGTTTTTTTCAGAATCCAGAACAAGGATGGAATCTATAATCGAATACGCATTGACAAGTTCATCAAGCCGACCGTCAGACTTCACTGCACCTGGAAGCGTCAGCCCCATGTTTAAGTGTTTTTCAATATTGGTTTTAGAAAAGTTTAAAGCCATCTTTACCTGATTTTTGGCAATATCAACATACTGCCTGGAGGCAGTATAGGTGTTCAGCCCCGAAAATAGGATAATGATGGGCGCAATAACATAAAACATGGAAGATGTAATTCTTTTTCTTGGAAATTGCTCATCAGCAGGAGAGTTGTGCAGGATATTTACAAGAATCCATAGCAGGAGGCTGCCTCCTGTGAAAAACAATATTACCCCAATACCAATCTGTCTTTTAATGCTGATACTGGAGGATGTTTGTGTCCGGTATTGAGTGAACGAAACGAGAACAGATCCAATCCATTCCTTTTGGCGGTTTTCAATTGGGAGATGGAGAAAAAAT
>NZ_DDYV01000020.1:0-3510 GCF_002348205.1 Desulfobacter sp. UBA2225
TTAACAAACCGTTTCAGATCAATGATCTGATCAGTGTCCTCAACCAGACGCTCCAATAACGTGGGATTTCAGACCAAAAGCCAAAACCTAAAGAATTCGTAAAAAGTCATCAAAAGGGATGGCAAAACAAAAAACGTCAAATGCAATGCGCGCAAATTTACAATGAATGACAAGCAGTTAGCCCGTAGCAATGAGACAATTTGCAGCAAGGCAACAGTTGGCGACTATTTGCGACACCATCAAGGCGTGTGTACATCATTTCTTTGGCGCAGGCAACTGCGTCACATCAGGGATCAGACGGATCCAATCCATACTCTTTCATTTTGCGAATCAAAGTGGAACGTGATATATCCAGTATGCGCGCAACCTTGCTACGATTATTCTTGTACTGCTGAAGCATCTGGATGATATAATTACGCTCCAGATCTCTCAATGAACATCCTGCCGGAAGAGGCTCTACAGGCAACAGACCGGAACTCCCATCAATCTGCCGGCGCCTATTAAGAAAGCGTGACGGAGCAAATTCCTCCCCTTCTGCCAAAAGGGAGGCCCGTTCCAAACTATTTTTAAGTTCCCGGACATTTCCCGGCCAGGAATATGCCATAAGCACCGCAAGCTCGTCCGTATCCAGCCGCTCAGCCAGTTCCGGCGCAAGAAAAAAATGACAGAGTTCAGGAATATCTTCTGACCTGCTCGCCAGAGACGGCAACTCAAGGTGAAGCACCGAAAGCCGGTAAAACAGGTCTTCACGAAACCGGCCCTGACGCACCGCTTCCCGCAAATCACAGTTCGTCGCCGCGATAATCCTCACGTCAACCGTGCTACTTGTCTCACTTCCCAACCGTTTAATCTGCCCATCATCCAGCACCCCCAGTAATTTTGCTTGAAAATGCAGGGGCAGGGTCGCAATCTCATCAAGGAAAAGGGTGCCGCTGGAAGCCATTTCAAAAACCCCTCTCCGGGTAGTTCCAGCATCAGTATAGGCCCCCTTCTCCACCCCAAACAGCTCGGCCTCAATCAAATTCTCAGGCAGAACGGCACAATTCACCGCAAGAAATTCCCGATCCCGCCGCTTGCCGTGATAATGAATATAACGTGCAAGCAGACTTTTCCCCGTCCCTGTTGGTCCGGTGATCAACACAGGGGCCTGCGATCCAGCAACCAGATGCGCGCCATTACGAACACGCTGGGCTGTCACTGAAGAGCCGACAAATTGTACCAGATCCGGTTCCTTCCGTTTTTTGCAGGCGGACAATTCAGAGGCCTGCTCCACCTCAGATGCCTGCAAGGCGCGTCGAACCGCCAGACAGAGCGTATCTATATCAAAAGGCTTGGCAAGATAATCAAATGCACCGCACTTTATAGCCTCAACGGCATGATTGTATTCCGGAAACGCTGTCGCCAGAATAATTTTTGTCCTGATATTGCGGGACAGAATAGCGGTACAAATATCCAGACCGTTCCTATCCGGAAGCTGTTGATCAAGCAATACCACATCCATCGAGTGCTGACCGCACAAGGCAAGACCGGAAGAAGCGGAATGAGCTGTATGCACCATTATCTCCTGATCACAACCGGAACAGGAAATCGCATCACAAAACAGAGCGTCATCATCTATCACAAGCATGTGTTTTTGCAGAATTTTCATTGTGCTGAAGCCCCCCTTCTTCAACTCATAAAAAATCGCCTGTTAATTCTATTTCTAACCCAATGAACGGGATAAGTGCCTTACAGATTTGATGAATTCACAAAAAGTCATCAAACAAAATGGATAAGCAAAAATCGTTAAACTATAAGGTGCGCAAATTCCAAAGGATAAGACGCGCTCTGGTGCCTCGCGATGACGAGGTAATCTGCGGCAACGCAGCAACCGGAGATTATTTTTGAGACTCCATCAAATTTACATCTCCTCGCTGACATCAAGATATGTCGTTAATATTGAAGCGACCTCCGGCTCAAGTTTCTTTATAAGCATCCTGGCCATACCCAACCATCCCTCACGGCGAATCATAAGAAAGACAAAAAAGGGAAGACCGGGAACTTCTCGAATCAAATAATAAAACTGATCCGTTGAAACCAGAATGTCTTCAGCTCGTTGAGACTCCGTCAATAGCTTTATTGCCCGGGTATTAGACTTGACAATAGAGGCCAGATAGGCCGCGGCTGCCGCCGTCTCCTTCTGGGGATCACGACTCAACTCCGCCACTGACAACCCGTCACCAACAGCCACCACTGCCGCCGACTCAAATCCCGGCAAATCAGCCGCCAACGACTCAAGGATATCCTGAAGCTTTTTTCTCATAAAAAATACCAGAAAAGAAGAAAAAACCAGAACGTTCAACAGCCAACACAAAGGCTGTATTTCTCATACGTTATGCATCACTCCGAAACCACATACAACTTACCACACTGAACAGCCAAAGGGAAGGAACGCAGAGTTTTTTTCACGCCGTCCAAGAAGCCTGGCGTCAAGCACTGATCCATAAAGGGAGGGAAGACTTCCGACCAGGGCCGGCGGCCTCAAAGCATAAGCGCCTTACAGATTATTTTCTTGTTTTTTTTTGCAAGAAAATAATCTGTAAGGCGCTTATCCCGTTCATCGGGATTGGATAAAAAAGGTGACGAGAGAAAAAACAGCCCTTTGCAGTTCAGACCGATAATGCGGGAAGAGAGAATTGTCGAACTTCAGCCTGCAAGGAATCATCAGAATGCATCAAGAGAATAGCCTATTAATACATTACTGCTGAACCCCTGTTAAAAAACAAGAAATTCAGAGGAATTGATGGACACGCTTCGCTTTGCCCATCCTACCGCTACTGACTACGTGGGTTACGGGGGTTCATCCCGCGTTAGCATATAATCTTGTTGGTACGTTACAGTAACTCCTTGTAGCGTGATCTTCACTGGCCGGCAGTCAATCTCTCCGTGGCAAAAGTTGGAGATTCTCCAGCTCACAGGAAACACCACCTCGCATGAACTCTAAAGAAAAAGTCCTACTGTCCGGCATCTATGCTCAGAGTGTTATCGTTCTATCATGGTAAAAATAATTCTGCAGCCCTGAACTTCAGCGATCGTTTCGATATTTTTTCTTACGGAAAACCCCATACAAGCCACGGCAGACTGGCAGACATTCATGATCGGACAGGTAAAGGGGATCTCAACACCGGTTTTCAAGATTGACTGGGTCAAGTCCCACCCCTGGCAACGATTGACCGCAAGTATCATTTGATTCCCCTCCTGAGAGGTGGAAAAGGACTCCACAAAGCCCATTTCGTTGGCAAAAATACCACCAATTTCCTTCAAAACATCCATGGGCGTCTCGCCGTCAAGCCCCAACCCCATCTCCTCCTCCATGATATACATGGTGGTTTTTCCCACCTCATTCATGGTCGCAAAGGCCGATTCACCAAACAGGTCATACAGCGCCTTGGCCATGCCGCCAATCATAAGGGTCATCAAGCGCATTAGATTTTTTTGCTTCTGATCTTCTGTTGCCATAACTCTTGCTCC
>NZ_DDYV01000333.1:0-21853 GCF_002348205.1 Desulfobacter sp. UBA2225
TTTTTCGGATTTTCCTGATATCGACATGGCAGCCACTCCGCCAAGGGTACCGAAGACCGAACCTGTAAACAATGTGAAAAAGACGCCTTTTACGCCTGTGGCTGCGCCAATCATGGCTAAAAGCTTAATGTCTCCACCCCCCATACCCTGGTGCTTGCGAATACAATAATATAAAAGGGCCACAAGGTATAAAATACCGCCGCCTGTCAGAACGCCCCAAATCACCGAAACAAAGCGCATTTGAGGTACAAAAAAACAGGATGTGGAAAAAATGATGATTCCGGGGAGGGACAATTTGTCCGGGATAATTTGGTGATCCAGATCAATAAAAGAGATGGCAATGAGCAGGCAGCCGAATGCAAAATAAAAAACTGCGGTCGGCGTTAGCCCGAATTTAAAAAAAAGTCCCAGGGCTAATAATCCTGTGATCAGTTCCACCAAAGGGTAGCGTATGGAAATGGGCGCTTTGCAGAATCGGCATTTACCCTTGAGCAGAAGAAAGCTTATTATCGGGAGATTGAAATAAAATGGAATCACATGGGTGCATGCCGGACAATGAGAAGGCGGAGACACAATGGATTGACCTTCCGGCATCCGATAGATTACCACGTTGAGGAAACTGCCGATACAGGCACCAAAAACGAAGCAGATAACGGCGATAAAAGTAGATAGCGGTAACATAATATTCCTTGGACAATAATTAATATGGTTTAATGCGTCTGGGATACTTGACAGTTTTCTGGTACAGTTAGGCCAACTATCCAATGATAAAAATATTTTTTCAAGGATATATTGTAAAAATATTTTTCTGTCATATTGTAAGTACAATTTAAAGCGCAGGTGTACCAAGCCGGTATGTGAGGGCCAATCCAGAAATCCACAGACGGTCCGGTGGATCTCGGTATGGTCCTGTTTTTTTATGAAAGGGTCTGATACTCTTTCACCATGTGCCGGCGGGGTACCTGGTAGAAGAATGTAGTCACGGCCCATGGCCGTTATGTAATCAAGGAGCATAAATGGCAGAAGCAGATATAGATGATCTGATTGAAATAATTGAAAAAGAAGGTAATATAGAAAACATTCCAAAAGTGATTCCCATGATGCCGGTCAGGGATGTCGTGGTCTTTACAGACATGCTGCTTCCCTTGTTTGTAGGACGGGAAAAGTCCATTAAGGCCATTGAAGAGTCTGTGGAATTTGATCGGTATGTTTTTTTATCGGTCCAAAAAGATTCAGAAATGGAAAAGCCGGGGCCGTCAGATGTCTATGATATCGGGACCATTGCCCGGGTCCAGAAGATGATTAAAATGCCTGACGGCAGGATCAAGGCACTGGTCCAGGGTATTTCCAAAGCAAGACTTATTGAATTTGTTCAAAAACGTTCTTTTTTTAAGGTCAGGGTGGAGACACTCTCTGATGTCGAACCTGACTCTCTCGATATAGAAATTGAAGCTCTGATGCGTAACGTAAAGGAGAACAGTGAAAAACTTTTAGCACTTAAGGGTGAGTTTTCAGGTGACGTGGGCGATCTTTTATCCCATATTGACTCCCCTGGTAAACTTGCGGATTTGGTGGCCTCTAACCTTAACCTTAAGGTGGAGGATGCCCAGGCCATTTTGGAGACCACGGATACGGTTTCGCGTTTAACCCGGGTCAATGATCTTTTAGCCCGGGAACTTGATTTGTCAACGGTTCAGGCTAAAATCCAAACCCATGTCAAAGATGAAATTTCAAAAAATCAAAGGGATTATTACCTCCGTGAGCAGGTCAAGGCTATCCACAGAGAGCTTGGGGAAAGCGATGATAAGCTTGCCGAAATTGTTGACTTCAAAGAAAAGATAAAAAAGTGCAAGCTGCCCGAAGAGTGTGAAAAAGAGGCACTGAAACAATTGACCCGTCTGGAGCAGATGCATTTTGATTCTTCTGAAGCCTCTGTGATCAGAACCTATCTGGATTGTATTGTCGAGTTGCCCTGGAGCAAAACCACTAAGGACTTCTTAGACATAAAAAAGGCCGAGGAGGTTTTAGAGCAGAATCATTATGGACTGGACAAGGCCAAAGAACGAATTCTTGAGTATTTAAGCGTGCGTAAGCTCAATCCAAAGAAAAAAGGGCAGATTATTTGCTTTGTGGGTCCTCCGGGGGTGGGCAAAACATCTCTTGGCCGTGTCATTGCCAAAGCTATGAAGCGTAAGTTCCATCGGGTCTCTTTGGGGGGTATCCGTGATGAGGCGGAGATCAGGGGGCACCGCAGGACATATATTGGTGCCATGCCTGGAAGAATTTTACAGGGGCTTCGTCAATGCGGTACTAAAAATCCGGTTTTTATGTTGGATGAAATTGACAAACTGGGCAATGATTTCAGAGGAGATCCTTCATCTGCGCTTCTGGAGGCATTGGATCCTGAGCAGAATTTCGAATTCTCCGATCATTACCTGAATATGCCCTTTGATCTGTCGGATGTGTTGTTTGTTCTCACGGCAAATATGGCCGACACCATTCCCTCTGCCTTGCTTGACAGGATGGAGTTGATCCATATTTCCGGATATACCCGCCAGGAAAAGGTGGTGATTGCAAAACAGCATCTTTTACCAAGAAAGCTCAAAGATAACGGTTTGATCCGCCGTAACATTCAATTCAGTCCCAATGCCATGGAGTCCATTGTTTCAGAATACACCCTGGAAGCAGGTCTTCGGGAACTTGAGCGTAAACTGGACTCGGTGTGCCGAAAAATTGCCCGTAAGATTGCAGAAGGGCAAAAAGGGCGGTTTGCCGTTACTTGCCAGAATTTAACCCAGTACCTTGGTCCGCCTCAATATATTAACGAAATGGATCAGGAGGAAAGTCAGGTTGGTCTGGCCACGGGGCTTGCCTGGACTGAAGTGGGGGGGGAGCATCTGTATATTGAAACGTCTCTATTTCCGGGCAAAGGCGAATTGCAGCTCACAGGACAGATTGGTGAGGTTATGCAGGAATCTGCAAGGGCTGCATTGACCTACACCAAGGCCAATCAGGAAGCCTTAGGTATCGACAAGGAGGCCTTTGATTCCAACGATATTCATATTCACGTACCCGCCGGTGCTATTCCCAAGGATGGTCCCTCGGCCGGTATTGCCATAGCTACAGCCCTGGTGTCGGCTTTTACCGGCAAAAAGGTGAACAACAAGGTGGGGATGACCGGTGAAATCTCTTTGCGTGGAAGGGTGTTGCCCATAGGCGGCCTTAAAGAAAAGGCATTAGGGGCATTAAGGGCCGGTATTAATACAGTGATCATTCCGGAGAAAAACAGGAAAGATCTTCATGATATCCCAAAATCCGTGAAATCCAAGTTGACATTCATCTGTGTGAAGGATGTCAGAGAGGTTCTGGATTTCGCTCTGGAAGCGGAATAATGTATCTTTTTGCCCTGAGTACGGCTGAGCAGGGCGCAAGCATGGCCTTGTTTGA
Source organism: Desulfobacter sp. UBA2225 (assembly GCF_002348205.1). Lineage (NCBI taxonomy): Bacteria > Pseudomonadati > Thermodesulfobacteriota > Desulfobacteria > Desulfobacterales > Desulfobacteraceae > Desulfobacter > Desulfobacter sp. UBA2225. Next base: position 3,448 of record NZ_DDYV01000333.1, read on the forward strand.
AGATAATAACCTTGTTTTTGAGTCGACCCTGTTCAGCCGGCAGAGCCATTCAAAAGGGCTTTTGTCCATGGTTGTTCAGGCCGTTGAAATCAGGGACGGGATGAGTGTTGATCGAATAGACGGATTTATTGCAGCCAGGGGGCCCGGCAGTTTTACCGGGCTTCGCATCGGCATCAGCATGATTAAGGGCCTGTCTATGGCTGTATCAAAACCCTGTGCAGGGGTTTCCAGTCTTGATGGGATTGCCTTCAGATTCTGTCATTCACAAAAGCCTGTATGTGTGATGATGGATGCCAAACGCACAGAAGTGTATTCTGCTGTATATCATTTCCACAATGGCAAGCTTATTCAAAAAGGTCCGGAGATGGTATGTTCGCCGGAGACCGCTATTGACCGGGCAGGTTTTGATGCCCTTTTTGTCGGGTCAGGGTCAAAGGTATACCGGGAAAAAATTTGCAGCAGAACCCATGACAAGGGTGTGTTCTCTTACCCATCCATGGACGGGGTCAGTGCCTGTACACTGGTTATTTCTGCGATGTCTGATAAAGGTGTGTTTGATTTTGAGAATCACCCCCTTAACCCGGTTTATCTTAGAAAGTCCGATGCGCAGATTCATTTCGAAGGGAAAACAGGTGCTTGACAATATATTGGCATGCTTGATATAAATATTAGGTTATGTCGATTTATTGAGAGGCACGATTAGGTAGAGGGTATGGATAATTCTAAATGGCCGGCGAAGGCAGTGCTTCCCATTGCTATGCCGGGGGTCAAATACGTTGTTGCTGCCATCCTTGTTACAGGGATGTTTTTTTATTTTGGATGCCTGAAGACAGGGTGCCTTGCGCTGCTGCTCACGTTGTTTATTACCTGGTTTTTCAGAGACCCTGAGCGTATGGTCCCGAAAGGCTCCGATCTTCTGGTCTCTCCGGCAGACGGGAAGGTCATTGTTGTAGAACGAATTGATCGGTGTGAATACATGGATGAACCCTGCCGGAAGGTCAGTATTTTCATGAATGTATTCAATGTTCATGTCAACCGAATCCCTTTCAGTGGTATGATTGAAAAGGTCCAGTATAATCCGGGTAAATTTGTAAACGCATCTTTTGATAAAGCAAGTGTCCACAATGAACGCAATGCGCTGGTAATAAGAACGGAGGATGGCCGCCGTTATGTGTGTGTGCAGATCGCAGGGCTCATTGCGCGGCGTATTGTCAACTGCGTAAAAACCAATGAGCATGTTAACAAAGGCGACCGCTATGGTATGATTCAGTTTGGATCCCGTCTGGATCTTTATCTGCCCATGGATTTTGAAATACTTGTTAGCCCCGGGGACAAAACAAGTGCCGGAAGCAGTGTTATCGGCCGGATGTGCTGATTAAAAAATGACAAGGCGCCAACCGCGCCGTAATTAAATAACTATGGAGTAAATTTTAAATTTTGGACCAGATACCTGTAACGAAACAAGGTTTTGCGGCCTTGAAAAAAGAACTGGAAAAATTAAAAACTGTGGATCGTCCTGAGATAATTAAAGCCATTGAAGTGGCCAGAGCTCATGGCGATTTGTCTGAGAATGCTGAATACCATGCTGCAAAGGAACGCCAGTCTTTTATTGAAGGCAGGATAGGTGAGCTTTCCTATAAGATTGGAAATGCCAAAGTCATTGATCCTGCCACTGTGACCAAGGACGTGGTTCGGTTTGCCAGTCGTGTCCTTGTGGAAAATCTGGATACTGAAGAAGAACAGGAATACATGATCGTCGGTGAGGATGAGGCTGATATTAAAAAAGGCAAAATTTCCGTCAACTCTCCCCTTGGGGCTGCTCTGATTGGAAAAGTAATGGGCGACGAGGCCATTGTCCAGGCCCCCCGCGGAAAACGGGTTTATGAGGTTGTTAATATCCTTTGATTTGTTGTTTCTTAATCTGATTTTTCCAAGCCTCTAAGATTTCAGTGAGATGGCCGTACAATTATAGAAAGGAAAGTGTTGTGGCACGTGTAACTATTGAAGATTGTTTGAAAAATGTGGATAATCGGTTCACGCTTGTACATCTGGCAGCCAAACGGGTCCGCCAGGTTAGGGAAGGGGCTGATTTCCTTGTACCACCTTATAAGAACGAGGATGTTGTAACTGTCCTGCGTGAAATTGCCGCTAACCGGATTGTTGTTAAAAAAAATCCCGAGCCTGACGACGAATAGTCTGATTTGGGTAAAGGGCTGACAAAACGTCTGATGCATCTGCTTGGCAAAGCGATTCATGATTGGCGAATGATCGAAAATAACGACCGGATACTGGTGGGTATATCCGGCGGAAAAGACAGTCTGGCCCTTTTCCACCTTCTTGTTTCTTTAAAAATAAAAGCCCCTGTAGCATTTGAACTTATTCCTGTTTATATAGATCCGGGATTTGACAATTCATTTGCTAAAAAACTCGATTCTTATATCAATGAAAGATATAAGGATTTTCATCAGGGTCTGGTGGTGGAAAACACAGATTACGGACAACTTGCCCATTCTGATAAAAATAAGGAAAATCCCTGCTTTTTATGCAGTAGGCTGCGGCGTAAACGACTGTTTGAACTCGCCCGGGAGCATGACTGTAAAAAACTTGCTATAGGGCACAACAAAGACGATTTGATTGAGACATTGTTTATTAATATTTTTTACGCGGGAAGAATAGGAACAATGAAGCCTAATCAGTCATTTTTTGGTGGACGCTTTGATATTATCAGGCCTTTGTCCTATGTTGAGAAGCATGAGATAAACAGTTTTGCAAAAGTTTGTGATCTGCCGGAATTTGTTAACACATGCCCAAGTGCCGGTCACACGAAAAGGCAGGATGTGGCAGATATGCTTGAAACGATGTACCGGCAGAATAAACATATAAAAGGAAATATATTCAGGGCAATGGGTAATATCTCCGCTGGTTATCTTTTGGAAATGCCATGATGAAAGATATACAAAATCAGCCGGATTTTCGGAATATTCCCATCGATAAAGTGGGTATTAAGGGACTCAAATACCCGGTGGTTGTCCGGGATAAAGTCAACGGCTCCCAGTCCACAGTTGCTGAAATCAATATGTATGTGGATTTACCCCATCAGTGTAAAGGCACCCATATGAGCCGCTTTGTGGAGTTGCTGCATACAGTTGTTAAGACACTGGTGTCTCTTGAGACTCTGACCAGTATTCTGGAAGATATGAAAGCCTCGCTTGGGGCAAAGTCTGCACATATTGAAATAGTTTTCCCCTATTTTATCGAAAAAACATCGCCTTGCACCCAATCCAAGGGGTTGATGGATTATAATTGTACGATCATTGGCTCTTCCAATGGTCGGAAAAAAGCAGACATCGTGTTAAAAGTGGCGGTTCCTGTCACCTCGGTATGCCCCTGCTCCAAGGAAATTTCAGAATATGGCGCCCACAACCAGAGAGGAGAGGTGCTTGTTGCTGCCCGGTTTCATAAATTTATCTGGATTGAAGATATTGTAAATCTGGTTGAACGGGCGGCATCCTCCGATATTTATTCCGTGCTGAAACGTGCAGATGAAAAATATGTCACCGAAAAAGCCTACGATAATCCAAAATTTGTAGAAGACATTGTAAGGGACGTGGCCAAGGCGCTTATTGCAGATTCCAACATCACCTGGTTTTCCGTGAGCGCAGAGAACTTTGAATCCATTCATAATCACAGCGCCTATGCATACATAGAGCATTCAAGGGATTAAATCATTCACAGGCCTTTGACACCTTTTCGTGCAGCATGCGCCTTATGGCGTCATATCCGGTGCTGGTTTTATTCAGCATGATCACAAAGGGGTATAGCCGGTTATCTTTTCCACGGATAAAGCCTGCACGGCTTCTGACATCCGACAACGTACCGGTTTTATAAAATTCATTTCCATCCCTTCTTAATAGTTCATACCAGGGCATAAATGCAATAAGCATATCCCTCATTTGGGCCGGCGTCATGTGGTTTCGCCGGGACAGGCCGGAACCCTCAACAATTGTAACACCCGTTAAACCCAGGGTTTCTTCTGCAAATTTATTCAGGACATCGAGTCCTTTTTCAAGGGTTGCCGGCGGGCCGAAAGCGCGTGCCCCCATGGTCAGCATGAGTTGATTGGCAATAAAGTTGTTTGAAAACTTCAGCAATTTTTTAACAATGTCTGTTAGACTAAAGACTGATGTGTATACAATGCGCTCTTTATCAGATTCTGAAAATAAGCCTTCCTGGACGGTGCCTGTTATTTTTACCCCTGACTTATTTAAAAAATAATGCATCAGTATGCCCGGATAAATTTGCCGAAGATCATAGGAAAGAAGAATTCTGTCTGTGTTTTTCGATCCGGGCGTAATCTGCTGTGCCAGAATGTCTGGAAATGGGGTTTGCTTTTCAGCCGAAATAAATTGCCTGCTTCGGCTGTCCCATTTCAAAAAAATTGTGTTAAAATTGGCACACATTGATCCATTTGTTGCGTCATAGGGGTTGGTGGAGGAACCGGCGCCGGGAATTGTAATTTGGGGTGTAAAATAGGTCTGATCCACAATGATATTTCGGACTGCCGCAGATGCGATGCGGCCGTTGGATACCTGTTTGAAAAGATGGTCTGATATTTGATGCGCAAACTTGATTATTTCCTCGGAGATAAATAAAGGATCTCCAAAACCTTTCAGGTAAAGATCAAATGTTTTTTTATCGTAATAGGCCCATGTCTGGAAGTGGAAATTCGGACCTAAAGCTTTCATTGCCGCAAGGCTGGTCAGTATTTTTAAAGTTGATGCAGGAATTAACGGTTTATCCGGATTTTTTGCATAAATTGTTTTGCCCTGATCATTGGACAAAATAATACCTGATGTTTGGGCCCAAGCAGGTAAAGATGTGGAAAGGGTCAGAAAAAGACCTAAAATAGTCAGGTAAATGTACAATTGAATTTTATTTTTCATGGTAGTTAAAAAGGGCTATTTGAAGAAAAGGAAAAAATTTTCAATAAGTTCTTTTATTTTAAACCGGCGGCGCAATGACTCCCACTGATCCGGAAAGCTTAATGGACTGAAAAAAACCCTGGCAGTATAAGGAAATCCTTTGTTTTTATTATCATACGGCGAGATGAACAGGGCAACAGGAACCTGGACACAGCCTTCATAACTGATAATGGTCTCGTAGTTCACGGTTGTTACCGATTTTAATCCCTTCTGCTCTAACAGTTGAATAAATGCATTTTGCTTTGCTTTAACCTCAATGATATGGGCCGCTTCCTGGGGTAATGCCTGGATAATACCGGATATCGGAAAATAGGAAAAATTTGCCGCCCTGAAATCCTGATGTGCCGGCACCATTGTTAATTTCCCGTCAGTGATCCGCTGGCTTGAACTTTTAAGATCAAATCTGATATAATAAATGACAATTCCATCAAGAGGTCCGGCAGCCAAGGGTTTTAAGAATATTAATACCAAAAGAACCCCTGCGGCGAGAAGGCCTTCTCTTGTTTTTATGAAATGAGGTACGAATTTTGAATAATTTTTAAAACAGAATTGCATTTGGTTGTCCGTTTTAACCGTGGGTTGTCGGCTTTAGTTTTATTGTAAAGGTAGAAAAATCAATGTTTCTAAAGTTTAAAGCCATAGCTGACGATTCTTTTTTAGCATGAATACAATATGTGAATCAATGGCTGATGCATTTGAGTTTGCAACTGTTAACCCCAAAATGGAGAGATGGTGTTATGAAGAAACTATTGGCGTTGTCGGCATGTTTAATTGCTTTATCCTTTTGGGGGTGTAGCACAGGAGGGCCGGGAGGCGTTCTGGATTCTTCGGTGCAAAGTTCGGTTAATGAGAAAGTTGTCACGTTTCAGGTGGTGGGCAAGGGGCTTGAGCCTGAAAATGCACTGACAAAAGGGGAAGCAAGACTCATGGCGGAACGTGCGGCTATTGCGGATGGATACCGGCAACTGGTTGAAAAATTACGTGGCGTTTATGTGCAGGCTTATATGAAAGCGGGTCGGGGGACGGTTGACCAGGATATTATCGAGACGCATACGCAATCTTGGTTAAGAGGAGCGGAAGTGATGGATATTACCCAGAAAGAATATGGCATCACCGCAGCCCGGTTAAGATTAAGAATTAATTTTTCGAAACAAGGTATGATCTGGTGGCCAATGGGTCTATCGGATAAGGGCTGATGGTGTTAAGCAGATCAAAGGGATGCAATATCTGACGCAAGGCGCTTATTCAACAGAATATCAACAGGGGGCCTCATGGGAATTTTACCTTTGAAATCGACATTCCCAGGTAAGGAGGTGTTTGTTATGATACCTTTGTGCGTAATATTCTGTTATTATGTCAATAGTGCAAATGGTGCGGATCAAACATTTAAGTTTGATCCGGAAACCTATTCAATCATAGAACTTGAGGGAATTCTTGGAGACTGCCGAATCCAGATGGGCGCTTTAAATGAACAAATCCATGACACCCAAAAAGACCTTGACTGGCTTATTATTAAAGTAAACCGTATATCTAATTCCGGGAGACATGTGCTTAAATTTCTTCATAATTCTGTCGGATTGAAAGAGAAAAAAATTTCTCAGCTTGAGGTGCAAAAAAAACATCTTGCCGGTACCGTTGCAAAATACCAGAAAATTTATGACCTAAAAAAGGCCTGGGAAAAGGAGAAGACAAAGATTAGGGTTGAGTCTACACCAGATATGGAGGAGCGTGTAGAAAGCGTCGGCAAATTCAATATGGGGGCAAAACTTCCGGACATTCAACAGGCCGTTAAAAAGGCCGGCCTTGAAGACTGGGTAGATGTCATGGAGGCTGACGGCAGGAGCGCGAAGATGAACAATGCGTTGCCGATCCTCTTTTCTTCCGGCAGTGCTGCCCTGGCCACGGAATATAAATCCTTTTTAAAGAAACTGGCGCTGTTCCTTAAACCCTATGATGTTAAGGTTTATGTCAACGGATATGCGGATCCGGATCCCATCCATACCCGGAAATATCCATCCAACCTGGAGTTAGGTGCATCACGGGCTGCCAACGTTGTTCATGAAATGGTGAAAAACGGCCTGAGGCGGGATATTTTTAAAATTGGTTCAACAGGAGAGTACCGGTTTGAAGCCAAAAAGCAGTCATCAAAGAAAACCTTCCAACGCCGTGTACAACTGACGGTTGTATTCAATGGATAGGGACGCGGAGATATGTAAAATTTCAAGGAGGTTTCATTGCGTAAGGGAATAATTCTGGCCGGCGGGTCCGGTACCCGATTGTATCCGCTGACCTATTCAGTCAGCAAACAGTTAATGCCGGTGTATGACAAACCCATGATCTACTACCCCTTGTCAACCCTGATGCTTTCCGGTATTACACACATTCTTGTAATTACAACGCCGAAGGATCTTGAAAGTTTTAAACATCTGCTGGGTAATGGGTCCCAATGGGGAATCCGTTTGGAATATGCAGTCCAACCCAATCCTGACGGCTTGGCCCAGGCATTTATTATTGGCGAAGAATTTATTGGCAAAGACCCTGTGACGCTTATTTTGGGGGACAATATTTTTTATGCTGACGGTTTATCCAACCGTTTGCAAAGAATTTCGGAAACAGACAGAGGGGCAACAGTATTTGGTTATTATGTCAAAGATCCCCAACGGTATGGTGTGGTCGGATTTGATACGCATTTTATTGTGAACAGCCTTGAGGAAAAACCGGAACACCCTAAATCAAATTATGCGGTAACGGGCCTCTATTTTTATGATAATGATGTGATTGAAATCGCCAAATCAATCAAACCCTCTAAACGAGGGGAGTTGGAAATTACCGATGTTAACAATGTTTATCTGTCCCGGGGACAATTAAACGTTGAGTTGTTTGCCAGGGGGACAGCTTGGCTTGATACCGGCACCCATGACTCTTTACTTAATGCCGGAACGTTTATAAAAGTTGTTGAAGAACGGCAAGGGTTGAAGATCGCCTGTCTGGAAGAGATCGCCTTTAGAATGGGGTGGATCGATAAGGAACAATTGAGACGGATTGCCGAGCCATTGCTTAAAAACGGCTATGGAAAATATTTGATGGATATCTGTAAGCAGGGAAACCATGATGGAATACACTGAACTTGAAATCCCTGATGTGGTATTAATCGAACCCAAGGTGTTCGGAGACCATCGCGGCTTTTTTATGGAAACCTTCAGAGAGGATGAGTTTAATGAAAAAGTTCAGGATGTCCGGTTTGTCCAGGATAATCATAGCATGTCCGGAAAAGGCATTTTAAGAGGACTTCACTATCAGATCAAGCGACCCCAGGGAAAACTTGTCCGGGTGATTGAAGGAGAGGTCTTTGATGTGGTTGTGGACATTCGTAAGCCCTCTCTTTATTTTGGCCAATGGGTGGGGGTGACCCTTTCGGCAGAAAATAGAAAAATGTTGTGGGTTCCACCTGGATTTGCGCATGGTTTCTATGTTCTCAGCAATAGCGCCCAGTTTATTTATAAGTGTACGGACTATTATGCCCCCGAGCTTGAAAGGTGTATGCTTTGGTCTGATGAAACAATTGGGATTAAATGGCCTGTAACCGCATCCCCGGTATTATCTGCAAAAGATGAAAATGGGACTCTCTTTAAAGACGCCGAGGTGTTTGAATGAAAATTCTGTTATTCGGCGCAGGCGGTCAATTAGGATGGGAATTGCAAAGAACCTCTCCTGCCGGCGTTGACTTGGATGTGGTTCATCACTGTGATGTAGATTTTAGAAATGAGAAAAGTATAAAGAACAGCATCATAGAATCAAATCCGGACTGGATTATCAATGCCGCTGCATATACAGCGGTTGATAAGGCTGAAAGTGAAGAAAATTTGGCAAACCAATTGAATCATTTGGCTGTTGCCCAAATCGCCAGAACTGTGCGTGAAACCCATAAAAAATTGGTTCATATTTCAACAGACTTTATATTTGACGGTAATCATTCTGTTCCCTATCTTCCTGACAGCCCTGCAAATCCTCATTCTGTTTACGGCAAAACAAAATTGGATGGAGAAATCGCCATAAAACAAATTTTGCAGGAAGATTTTCTGATTGTTCGAACAGCGTGGCTCTATTCATCCCATGGAAATAACTTTGTTAAAACCATGCTGCGGCTAATGAAAGAACGAGACGCATTGCAGGTTGTTGCCGATCAAATTGGAACACCAACCTGGGCCAACGGCCTGGCCCAGTGTATCTGGAAAGCCGTGGGCAAAGATATCTGCGGCACCCTGCACTGGACAGATGCCGGAGTCGCTTCATGGTATGATTTTTCAGTAGCTATACAGGAAATTGCCTTGGAATTTGGAATATTGGAAAAGCCTGTCCCCATTTCATCAATTCCTTCAATACAATATCCCACGCCTGCTAAAAGACCTTCTTTCAGTGTTCTTGATAAAACCGAAACATGGCAGAAGATAGAAATTATCCCTGTCCATTGGCGGGTTCAGTTAAAAAATATGATGGAGGAGTTGATATAATAAAGTTATGTCGTGACAAGACTATGAAATGTCTTGAACTCTTCATATATAGGGGGGCGTTTTGTCTGGGTTTAATGCTTTGTACGAGCTTGGGATTTTGCCTGTTTCAGCCCCCCTGCCTCGCTGATGGCAGTAACGGCAATGATCGTATAGCCGTTGTTATTTCCAAAAAAATCAAACCATATATCCAGGTTGGAGATGGGATCCAGGCCAAATCTGAAGAGATTAAGCTGGATGTTGATCTTTTTATTCTTGACCCTGAAACTAAATCAATTCAGGACAATGTTTTACATCAACTGGCATTGAGGGATTATAAACTGATTGCAGCCATAGGACCTGAGGCTGCTGTTTTTATTTGGGCAATAACAAGTATTCACTCTCCCAAAGTATACACAGCCATCCTTGATCCGGAAAATTGCACTGGCTTGCCGGAACATGCCATGGGCATTGCCTTAAAAATACCGGTTGAAATTCAGGTCAAAGAGATCAGTCGACATTTTGAAAATCTTGGTACCATCGGTGTTTTGTTCGATCCAACCTTCAACCAGGATTTCTATGACCAGGCAGAGGCTGCCGCCCTAAACCATTCTTTTGAAACCACACCCATAAAAGTGGGCTCAAAAACACAGATTTCCCAACAACTTCAAGCGCATATAGGTAAAATTGATGCCATTTGGATGATCCCGGACCAGACGGTTATTTCTGAAAAAATTGTTCACTATGTGATCAAGCAGGGGATTTATCAGGGCATGGGCGTAATCGGTTATAACTCTTTTTTTACTCTGTCCGGTGCGTTTTTTTCCTTTGAATTTGATTATAAAGCATTAGGCAGCCAGGCAGCATTAAAAATAAAATCTTTTCTGGAATCAGGCCAATGGACGCCTGATCCTCCTCTATTTAAAACCATTGTTAATCAGAGAATGGCAAAAAAATTAGGGATCATCGTTAAAAAATAATGTTGGATTTTAAAAATATTAGCATCCACGCACGCCTTCTTTCTGCGGCAGTGATACTGATCACACTGACCACGTTGATTTTAGGGTGGATTGGGATATTTATGATCAGTAATTTTGTTACCAAACGGTTCCACCAGCGTATTGATTTTATGACCCAGTACCTGGCTTTGAACTGCGAACTTGGTCTGTTGATTGGAGAAAAATATCTGCTCCAGGGCTTGGTGGAAAATATACTTGAGGAAGACGATGTCATGGCCGTAGCAATTCTTGACCAAAACAAAAACATCCTTGCCGAGGGGCGCCGGATTTTATCCGGACCCTTTGAACAGATCAATAAACGTGTTTTTTCATCAAACAGCCAGGAATCCCTGAACTGGATCGGTGGAATGGAAAAAAATAAAGCGCCTGAAATCATAGGGGAAGTGCAGATCACTTATTCGCTTCAGGGTATCACTGAACTTATAAACACAATGAAAAAGCAGGTATTTGCCGGCGCCCTTGCTTTGATCCTTGTTTCATGCCTGATTTTTCATTTTATTTCAAGATCCCTTGTCGCTCCCATTGTCTCACTTGCAGATACCGCCAGAAAGGTGTCAATGGGCAACCGGGATGTGCGGGCGGCTCCCGGCACCACTCCCGAAATTATCCGGTTGAGTCAGGCGTTCAATAATATGCTTGATTCTTTGGCCAAGGGCCGGAAAACCCTTGTACGCACATACGAGAAATTGACCAGGCAACAGGCTTTGGTGGAAGTCGGAAAGTTTTCGATGATGATCGCCCATGAGGTTAAAAATCCTTTGGGAATTATTAAGTCCTCCCTTGAATTAATTAAATCTGAATTCAATATTCCGGAGGATGATTTGCTTTTAAGGTATGCAGAGGAGGAGATTGTTCGTCTGAACCACTTGATTGAAAGTTTTTTAATGTTTTCAAAGCCTGCAAAACCACAGTTTGAAAAGGTAGATTTAAACCAGTTACTGGAACAGATCGCCATGGGGTTTGATATCCAATCCTCAACGACCGGAGTCCAACTCGATTGCAGAATTCCTGAATCAAAATTTGAGGCCCAGGCTGATTTTGACCTGCTTGCGCGGGGGATAGGCAATATCATTAAAAACGCCTGTGAAGCTAATGAGCATAAAGGGTTGGTGACTATAAGCGTGGTGGAACATTATAAGATGGATAAAACCGCACACAAATGGGAGCTTTTTATTCAAGATCAGGGGCCGGGTATCAGTCGGGAAAAAAAGACTAAAATTTTTGAACCCTTTTTTACCACCAAGTCAACCGGAACAGGTCTGGGCCTTGCTTTTGCGGATCAGGCAATAAAGGCCCACGGTGGAAACATAAGCATAGAATCTCCAGAGAGTGGAGGCTGCTGCTTTTGTGTAACATTGTTTTCAAATATTCGGGAACCAGAGGTGTTAAAAGTTTATGACACAGATATTAATAGTTGATGACGAAGAAAAATTGCGACATCTTCTTTCAATGATGCTTGAAAGAAAGGGTATTAAAACCCATAAAGCGATCCATGGTGCCAATGCGCTTGAAATGCTGGAGAATAACAGTTATGATTTGATCATTTCAGATATTAAAATGCCTGTCATGGACGGCAGACAGCTTATCAGCAAAATGCGGGAGAAAAATATTTTAACACCCGTAATTTTCATTACAGCGTTTGCAACCGTTGAATCAGCCGTGGAAATGATGCAACAAGGCGCATGCGATTATATAACCAAGCCCTTTGACGCAGTAAAAATTTATCTGGCCGTTGAAAAGGCAATAAACCTGTCCAGGCTGATAACCGAGAATCAGGAAATGAAACAGGCCCTTTCAGGGGCAGAGAAGTCAAAGAATCTTATCTATAAATCAAAGGCGATGCAGGACGTGGTGGCTTTAGCGGATAATGTGGCCACAGTGGATACTGCGGTGTTGATCCTAGGGGAGTCCGGCACAGGCAAAGAAGTGCTTGCGAATTATATTCATAATAAAAGCACCAGGTGTGATAAAAGATTTGTGGCAGTCAACTGCGCAGCCATTTCTTCAAACCTTGTGGAGTCGGAACTGTTCGGCTATGAAAAAGGCGCCTTTACAGGCGCCGCTGCCAGGACCCGGGGCAGATTTGAGTTTTCTGACTCCGGTACTCTGTTCCTTGATGAAATAGGGGATATGCCCCTGGACTCCCAGGGCAAGCTTTTACGGGCCCTGCAGGAGAAGAAATTTCAAAGGGTCGGGGGGAATGAAGAGATTCCCGTTGACGTCAGGGTAATCTGTGCAACCAATCAGAACCTTGGCCAAATGGTGATGAATAAAAAATTTCGCCAGGATTTATATTACAGAATTAATGTATTTCCCATTGAAATTCCGCCATTGCGTCTCAGGAAAGAAGATATTGTCCCGCTGGCTAAATATATTATCACTACATTTTCCTTTGGTGCAGAGCATCAACTCAGTGAATGCGCCTGTGCCAAGCTTATGGAGTACCCTTGGCCGGGAAACGTCAGGGAGCTTGCCAACGTTCTTGAGCGCTGCCTGATATTGACCAGGGATACACAAAAGATTACCTCCCAGACATTGTCTTTTCTGCAGGTTGCTCAGCCGGCCAGCCCGGTCCAGCATACGGTAATCAGGCTCCCGTCCAGCGGCATCCCGTTGCAGCAGGTTCAGATGAGCCTGGTAAAGCAGGCATTGGATAAATCCGGCAACAACCAGACATATGCCGCAAAGCTTTTGGGTATAAGTCGTTCCAAATTCAGGGTGCTGCTGAAAAATATGGAACCGGACCAGTAAAGGTGGACTGTTGATAGGTAAACTTAAAATTGCCGTAATCATTCTGTTTTCTGCCTGGATCTCTTTGGGGGCTTCCCGGGTATGGGCATCAGATACCATGCTCATGTTTGTGGGTGAGGATTTGGAGATGCTCTCCATTGCCTCCAGAAAAGAAGAGGCTGCCTGGAGCGCTCCGGCCATTGTTGATGTCATCACAAGGCAGGAGTTTGAATCCCAGAATGCATTTACCCTTTCCCAGGCCCTTGAAGGAACCCCCGGATTTCATATCAATCAAACTGAAAGGTCCAGCACCTATTACCTGAGAGGTGTTCCGAATTCAGCCCTGACCCTTTTTGATACAGTGCCCATGGGGTCCGGTGTGGTGAAATCCGAAAATTATATGGATAATGAAACAAGTCTTGCCGCCGTCAAGCGTATTGAAGTGATAAGGGGGGGGAGTTCCGTTTTGTGGGGACCGGATGCGTTTGCCGGGGTAGTCAATGTTGTTCCCCTTACAGGTAAGGATGTTGATGGCTTTCAAACCGGCCTTAACTTATCGTCAGACAATCAATCAGGGGAAGCCTACCTGAACTATGGATATAACAAAGACAGTTGGTCAGGGTTTGCTTCTGTTTCAGGGCGTGTTGCAGAAGATGACGGTCCTGAAACCAATATTGTCCGTTTCTGGAATGACGGCAGTAAGTCCACCCCGCCTGAAGATCGGTATGGGAGAAAAAATGCGGATGATTCCCATTTTGTCAATTTTTACGGGAGCATGACCTATGAGAACTGGCTGACGCTTTCATTGCAGTTGTCAGACAGCCTTAACGCATATACGGTGTCTGACTGGGATGATGAGTTTACTTGGGAAGAGCAGGCCGCATCCACCCGGCATATGGTAAAGCTTGAAGCTGTAAAACCCATTGACCAGGATTCCGGATTGCGCTTTACAGGCTACCTGTCCGGAACGTCCCTGGATCATATCATTATAGACAACACCCTTGAACGCGAGGAGTCTTCACTATTTGCCGAATTGATTTACGACAGGTCATTTTTTCTTTCCAAGTCCCTTTTAACCACAGGTATCTCCCTGAGATCTGATCAGTATGACCGGGTTCCTGTGCGGCGCGAATTTTTTCAATCGTATTTTACAGGTAAGGATTATGATCAGAAGAATAGCCTTCCCTTAATTGATCAATGTGATTTTTCTAATGATCTGTTTTCTGTTTTTGGACAATACCGTCATAAGTTTAATCGTGTGGAAATTTGGGCCGGGGCCCGTTATGATAACCACAAAGCCTATGAAGATGAAATCAGCTATACTACAGGGTTTGCCTGGAACATAGATAAATTCATCCTTAAAGGGATTTTCGGTACCGGCTACAGAACTCCTTTTGCCAGTCAACTGGTACAGGAGTCCGACCCGACATTTGAAAAGATAATTAATTGGGATTTTGGTCTTGAAAAGATAACTACATTGAATTTAGGGCTTTCATGGAAACATATGGGAACACGGGCGACTGCCACCCTGTTTCGAAACGCAATAGAGAATCATTTTATTGAGAACCGGTACGCAGGATATGCCCTTCCAAGTCCAAACAGTCAGGATATATATGGCCTGGAGCTGGAAGTGGAACATCAGGTTTTTCAGAATGTGACGCTGTGTGCAAATTTGACATTGCTGAACAATTCAGGAACTGATGAAGTGTATTATTATAATGATTACGACTATTATGATCCAGAGAGCCTTGAATTATTAGAACGTCACTACATTGAGTTATCCCATGTCTATGAAACCGGCCCGAACATTATGGGAACGCTGAAAGCGGTTTGGGATATCAACCGGAATTTCTCCCTCGTGCCTGAACTCAGATATTTTGGCAGCCAGAGCATTTATTCCCCTGTGGCGGATGAAACCTTGTCATGCGGGCAGGCCTGGGTGATGGACGTCAATTTGAGGATAAGGAACTATTTCCCCTTTGATGTAGACCTATTTGCAAAGAATTTGTTTGACAATACATATAAAACACCCGGTCTCTATTCCATAACCCGAAATTCAGGGTTTACCGCTGGCGTTGCACTTCGATACTCTTGGTAATTATGCTTCCCCCTTAATATTCTTGGATTGATTTTTATTCTATTTGGAGACTTTGCTCTTTTTGTTGGCGTGTTAAGATGGTACAAGGGGTTGGCCATCATGTCGGCTGCAGCGTGGAGAGTCAATAACCCTTGTTTCACAGGTTCAAAAAACGAACTGGGGGAGACTATCAACACGATATGATTTTGAACTATGTATTGGACAGATTCCGGGTTACCGTACTGCCGTCCACATCACCTGCTGAAGCTGTTGGAATCATGTCATTTGAAAAACAGGCAGGAAAATATACCCAAATTTATGAGAGGCTGATGCGTTGAGGTGCGTCTTTTTCCAATGAAAATTAAGTTATCCAGGAATTTCCTTCTAACACTTGCCGTTGACCTTTTGATCCTGGCAGTCAGCTATTACATGGGGCATCTGATCCGTTACGATTTTAATATTCCGGACTGGGCCCGCCAAAGATTTTTTGAGACGTTAGCCTATGTGCTGATGTTTAAGCTAATCTGTTTTTATCTGTTTGATGTCTACCGGGGCATGTGGCGGTACACCAGTTTAAAAGACATCCTTGATATTGTCAAAGCGTCTGCCCTGGCTACAATATTTATTGTTGTAGTCGTGTTGTTTGCAACCCGGTTTAAGCATTTTTCCAGATCAGTGTTCGTCATTGACTGGTGCTTTACCGTGATTGGCCTTACAAGTATTCGGGTCTTTACCCGGTTGTGCTTTGAGGAGTTTTCCGGGGATGTGGGGCCGGCAATCATCGGTTTTGCTCTGAAGAAGATTTTCAGCAAAAAATTGGCGCAAAAAGGCCGTCGCATGGTTATTATTGGCGCGGGTGACTGCGGCCAGAGAGTGTGTCGGGAATTCAAAGAAAATCCCAATGTGAAATCCCAGGTGATCGGTTTTCTGGATGATGACAAAGGGAAGATCGGAAGGAGAATTCATGGTGTTTCTGTGCTCAATAACATTGATAATCTTGAGCATACCATACGGTCAAAATCCGTTGACGAAGTCATTATTGCTATTCCAAATGCCTGTGCCCGGCGAATGCGGCAGATTGTTACACAGTGTCGTCAGGCCGGTGTTGAATTTAAAACCGTGCCTGACATGGGAGAACTGATTGATGGTAAAATTACCTTAAATGCCATTCGTAATGTGGAGTACAGGGACCTTTTGGGGCGTCAGCCCGTGAGTCTGGACCAGGAGAGTATTGGTGAATACCTCGGGCACAGAATTGTGATGGTTACAGGTGCCGGCGGTTCCATTGGAATCGGCCTGTGCCGTCAGATTTGTCGGTACAAACCTGAACAGTTGATTCTTTTTGAACGTGCCGAAAGCCCTCTGTTTGAGATTGATCTGGAGCTTAAAAAGAATTTTCCCGATATTGATGTGGTGCCTATTTTAGGAGATATTCAAAACCCAGGCGAAGTGATCAGGATTTTTTCTCAATATCGACCTGAAATTGTTTTTCATGCAGCTGCCTACAAACATGTCCCCATGCTTGAAGTCCATCCCTGGAAAGCTGTTGAAAATAATATTGTCGGGACCTGCAACCTTATCGAAGCCGCCCGGACCTTTCAATGCGAGCGTTTTGTCTTTGTCTCCACAGACAAGGCAGTCAATCCCACCAACGTCATGGGGGCAACCAAGCGGTTTGCTGAACTTTTAATCCAACGTGAAAATAGTGACACGGATAGAGGCTCCCGGTTTATAACCGTTAGATTCGGTAATGTGATCGGCAGCGTAGGAAGCGTTGTGCCTCTATTCAAGAAGCAGATAAAAGAGGGGGGGCCGGTAACGGTTACGCATCCTAAAATGATTCGTTACTTCATGCTTATCCCTGAAGCGTGTCAACTTATTCTTCAGGCCGGTGCCATGGGTAAAGGCGGTGAAGTTTATATTCTTGAAATGGGAGCGCCTATAAGTATTGATACAATGGCCAGGGATTTGATTCGTTTCTCCGGATTTGAACCCGATGTAGATATAAAGATTAAATATACAGGGTTACGGATGGGGGAAAAACTTTATGAAGAGTTGGTCACAGCCCAGGAAAATGTTGTGCCCACAGCCCATAAAAAAATTATGGTGGTCAACAGTTGCCCGTTTGTCGGTATTTCTTTAGACAATGACTTGATTCGTTTGAAAGAAGCGGCTGCAGCCAGGGATCATAGAGCCATCAGAACCCTGTTGAAGCAAAGCATTCCTGAATACCAGCCATTTGACTATCCGGACGCGGGTGAAAATCAAAATTTTGTTTGATTTTGTGTTTCTATTCAACTACGATAAATGCAAAAAAAATTATTGATGTTTTATTAGACTTTTATTAATATAGGCCAATTTATTTTTCTTGAATTGATTAAGCTGTTTTTTGATCTGACACTCTAATATTTGTTTTGTTCAACTTCCATTTTCTTTTTTTTATATTGATCAAAAATGCGTTCAGCGTCTGCAGCCTAAATCTGTAGACTTTTATTATCACAATAATATGGAGGAATTATGGAAACAAAGTTAAGAAGAAGCCTTTGTGTTTTGGTTTGTCTGATGGTGGCCCTCTGTTCGCTGCCGGCAATAGCTGGTGCAAAGATGGTGAACATTAATACCGCGCCTAAAGAAGAGTTGATAACGTTGAAATATGTTGGTGATGCTCTTGCTGACAGGATAATCGAATTTCGTACAAGTACACCCTTTGTAAATATAGAAGATATAATGAAGGTAAAGGGAATCGGACCGAAGGTTTTTGAAGCCAATAAAGATCAAATCTCCGTTAAGGATAAATGAAACCGGTAAATCTTGATTCCCAGGCACAAGCCGTTATTGCGAACCTTTAATGTGCTGTTTTTATGGTATTAACATGCTGACTTTTTATGTCAGCATGTTAATTTTTACTTTGTAAAATCGTCAGGTATGAGCGTGGGTGGCTATGGGTATTAAAGAAAAAAATACACAGTTTAAAGGGCGTCTGCCGTCCAGGCTTGTTCTGTTGTAATATTAAAATAAAAAAACATTTGACAAAGATTTTGTTTTTGTATATTCTTGTCGAGTTCTTTTGAGGTATTGAAAAGAATTTTGATCTTTGAAAATTGGTCAGTG
>NZ_DDYV01000224.1:0-8336 GCF_002348205.1 Desulfobacter sp. UBA2225
TATTTTGCTTCATGAATTCGCCGTATTCCCACAGCTCCGACGAGTAAAAATATTTATAACCATATTTATATATCTAAACCGGCCTAGTGTAATGTTAAATTTTACCATATGCTTAATTTTATTTTTTGCCGGAAACATTACACCTTGTCTTGGTCTTATTTTTATAAAATTTTCTAAAAGTCTTTTATTTTTATCACCACCCTGCTAGAATAATGTTATCAACCGAAGCGTATCTGTATACGTTTCTCTGTGTTAAGAGTATCCTCAGTATTTGTTAGCAAGCGCGTACGAAACGATTCTAACAGGCTTGAGGATATTTCTTTTATACTCTTTTTTAAATCTCTTATTTTATCCACACCTTTTTCATATAGCTGCCTTAATATATCTGCCAGTTGTGTTATCAAATAATGATTTTTCATAGCATTGTAATTCAAGCTGTTAGCATGTTCTACATTATATTTCTTTGTCTTTTGGTTGTTAAAGCCTTGATTTTCTATCTTCCAACGGCTCCTGCCAAAACACATTATTTCATCAGCATTTCTTTTTGTTATTCTTATATCTGTTATGAAAACGTAGCACTTTTTATCATTGGCTTCATCTTCTATCTCGGTTTCTATAAGGTTTACAGACCTTTGATTGTAAACAATATCATTTATCCAAGTACAGCTTTTATTTTTGTTTCCCTCAATTTCTTTAAGTACACTGAAATCCTTAGCAATACTTTTTATCCGACCTTCTTTAAATCTGATAAGGTATTTCCATTTATTATTGCTGCATATCTCAAATACTGGTTCACAGGCGTACAGGCTGTCTCCCAATATGCATATCGGAAGCCGGGGATATTTGCTTTTAAGCTTCACTGCAAGCCTTTTAAATGCATTTATTTCACAGTCTTGCTTTGATACATTTTCATCTTCATTTTCAATAAATTCAGTAGCTACACTGAATACCATATCTCCAACTACTAATTTTGCCTCTAATACATTATGGTAATAGACTGTTTTTTTAACCTCCCCGGTTTCTTTGTCTTTGTATTCCTTTTTAAGACAGTGTTCGCAATGTCTTTCGGAAAAACTGAAAAGACCTGTTGCGTCTATAGCAATGCACCAATATTTATTGAGTAGTCTATAGCTCTCTAAACTCCTTTTCTTGAACAGTTGCTTAATCATGTAGTCTCTTATTTTTTCTATCTCTTCCGGTTTTAAACCACATAAGAAATTATTTATTGTATCATGGTGCGGAAGCTCTTCTAATGTCTCATATCCTAATACATTTGCAATATTTTTAATACACTCATCCTTGTTAAATTGTTCAGTCATATTGCTCATGCTATATATACTGCATGCATTTTTCATTAACATCGAAAAGAGAATAATATCCGACTCGTATTCTATATAACTCTTATGTCGAGGGTCTTTCACACTCTTTAAATGCTTTAAAATATCTTGAAAAAGTGTTTCTTTATTTTTATGAACTCCTCGAAAAAATTTATTTTCTTTTCTTTTTCCCTTTTACTTTTCCTAGTTATTTTTATCATTTGAATCCCCCCAAAACTGTTGATATTAGTGACTTTATACCTCTAATATTATATCATTTTTATACAGTTTTGGCAATTATTATCTCGAAAATTATTTACTCGTCAGAGCTGTAATTCTCATAAAGAAAGCTCAAGGTTAACCCTGAGCTTTCTTTATGAATCAATTTGAATTTACTCATTATCTGTGATACCGAACTTTTTCTTAAACCTGTCAACACGTCCACCAGTGTCAATCAATTTCTGTTTCCCTGTAAAGAAAGGATGGCACTGGGAACAAATTTCCACTTTGATATTCTCTCTTGTGGAACTGATGTCAAATGTTGCGCCGCAGGCGCAGGTTGCTGTTGTTTTTGTGTAGTTCGGATGGATGTCTTTTTTCATCTTACACGTCACTCCTTGTAGTCTTCGTTATAAAAGACCGTAATAGTTAAAAAAAGTTTCCTGTTATGAATTCATCATCTCAAGAAACTCTTTATTATCCTTTGTTCCGTTCATTTTTTCAAGTAGAAACTGCATTGCATCCACAGAATTTAAACTTGAAAGCAATTTTCTCAAAATCCAGACCCGATTCAACACTTCAGGGTCAAGGAGAAGTTCCTCTTTCCGGGTACCGGAACGGTTCATATCAATGGCAGGAAACACACGCTTGTCCGCCAGTTTTCGATCAAGCACAAGCTCCATATTACCCGTTCCTTTGAATTCTTCAAAAATAACCTCATCCATTCTAGAGCCGGTGTCAACAAGCGCAGTGGCAATAATTGTCAGACTGCCGCCTTCCTCTATATTTCGGGCGGCACCGAAAAAACGTTTGGGACGGTCCAGGGCGTTGGAATCGACACCACCGGACAGAATTTTTCCGGAAGGCGGCATCACCGCATTGTAGGCTCTTGCAAGGCGTGTGATACTGTCTAAGAGAATCACAACATCGTGGCCCTGTTCCACAATCCTCTTGGCTTTTTCAATTACCATTTCAGCCACCTGCACATGTCGCTCAGAAGGCTCGTCAAAGGTGGAAGAAATCACTTCCGCATCTACAGAACGTGACATATCCGTCACCTCTTCCGGACGTTCATCAATGAGCAGGATCATGGGAACAATATTTTTGTGAGCCTTGATCATTGAATTGGCAATGTTCTGGAGCAGCATGGTTTTGCCGGCCTTAGGCGGGGAGACGATAAGACCGCGCTGGCCGAATCCGATGGGGGACATCAGATCAATGACCCGCATGGAATAGTTATCAGATTCTGCCTCAAGGTTCATTTTACGATCCGGATACAAAGGCATAAGATTATCAAATAAAATGGTTTCAGCTGCCATTTCAGGATTCATGAAATTAACGGCTTCCACTTTCAGCAAGGCAAAATACCGTTCGGAATCCTTTGGCTGGCGGACCTGGCCGGAAATGGTATCTCCGGTGCGCAGGTTAAAACGCCTGATCTGGGATGGAGAAACATAAATATCGTCGGGACCGGGCAGATAATTGTACCCCGGCGCCCTCAAAAAACCAAACCCATCCGGAAGGATTTCAAGGGTGCCTTCACCGTAAATCTGTCCACTTTCTTCAATATTGGCCTGGAGCAGCGCAAAAATCAGTTCCTGCTTCTTAAGGCCGCCAATACCCTGGATATTGTATTTTTTGGCAAGCTTGGTGAGCTCACTGATTTTCATCTTATTGAGTTCTACAAGATTCATTCGATCTCCTGATCTGATCCATCCGTTTGGTTAAAGGTGTTATGAATTCACAATGCATTTTTTTGGGGATGCCTTTTTGACAAATTGGAGGCCAACCGAGCCCTGGGGGAAAAAAAGACAGATAATGTGAAACGTCAGTAGTTTAAAACCCTATTAAAATATTATTATTTTTTTGTCAAGCGCTGATTGAGAAGTTTTTGATACAAAACGTCCACTGATTTAAACACAGCTTCCGGCTCGCCTCTGTTTTCAATGACATAATCCGCCTTTTGAGCCTTTTCAGCCTGGGGCATCTGAATATCCAAAAGCTTTTGGGCACTTTCCCGATTCACGCCGTCCCGAGCGGCAATCCGATCAACAAGAGTGCTATCCTCAGCTGTCACCACCACAACCACATCGAAAAGAGCTTCCATGCCAAGTTCAAACAAAAGAGGCACTTCAACCGCACATGACTTTTGCTTTGAAAGGACGGCGTCATCCATCAACCTGACCGTTTCGCTGATAATAATAGGATGCAGAATGGATTCAAGTTTTTCCCGACTGCCTTTTGTGTTTACAATCATACGTCGCAGGGCCGGGCGATCCAAGGTGCGGTCCGGGGCCACAATCTTGGCCCCAAACGCCTTTACCACCTGATTATAGGCAGCCTGCCCCGGCTCCACCACCTGCCTTGCAATTTCATCACAATCCAGGGTTATCAGACCGATACGCCGAAATCCATCACACACAAGACTTTTTCCCGAGCCAGCCGATCCTGTCACGCCTATTTTAAGCATTTTGTTCCATCGTTATATTAGTTTGTTTTTCCCCTTCAATTCCCAACGTTTATCGGGTTTGACTTATAATATATTCCTGTGATATTTATCAAGCCCGTTCAATCACCCATTAACTTTAAATTATTATTAATTATTACAAGGGGAACATACGTGGAAAGGACCTTATCCATTATCAAGCCTGACGGAGTAGAAAAAAACGTCATCGGCGAAGTCATCAAACGCTTTGAAACCAACGGCATTAAAATCGCAGCCATGAAAATGATCCATCTGAGTAAATCCCAGGCCCAGGGGTTTTATGCGGTCCATAAGGAACGTCCTTTTTTCGACAGTCTGACTGATTTCATGACATCGGGCCCCATCGTTGTAATGGTACTAGAGGGCGAAAATGTTATCGCAAAAAACAGAAAACTGATGGGCGCCACAAATTTTAAAGAAGCAGAAGAAGGAACCATCCGAAAGGAATATGCCACGGACATTGAAAAGAACGTTGTCCACGGCTCTGATGCCCCAGAAACCGCTGCATTTGAAATTGGTTATTTCTTCAATGACCTAGAGCTGCATTCCCGTTAGTACCGTCCAAAAAATTCCATCCCCGGCAGTCTTATGACGCCGGGGACGATTCGATTTATCTTTAACTTTATATGCTGGCCGCCGGGGTATAACCCTCCAAATCAAGACATACAGAATAAAAGCCCGCACGTTTAAACGCCTCGACTATTTCCTGTCTCACATCTGGTTCCCAAAAGCGGTGTAATTCATCAGGACCAACTTCAATTCTAGCCAAATCCCCATGACATCGAACCCGGGCCTGGGCGAAATCCAACTCATGAAGGCAATTTTCCGCCTGTTCAACCTTTAAAAGCTTTTCTTTGGTAATGATATCTCCTTGGGGAATACGGGTAGCCAGGCAGGACTGGGCAGGCAAATCCCAGGTCTCAAGCCCCAATATTTTTGAACACGCACGAATTTTCTCTTTTGAGAAACCAGCCTCCACCAAAGGCATCTTAAAACCCAATTCCCGGGCTGCATCGATGCCGGGCCGAAATTCCTGCAAATCGTCCAGGTTTACCCCGTGCAACAAGGTACGAATCCCACGTTTCTTTGCCTCCTCCATGACCCTGGAAAATAAAAACAATTTACAATAATAACAGCGCCTGTCGGTATTCCGGGTCACCCTGACATCATCCAAAATATTTACGGGAACAAGAATGGGGGCTATACCCAAGTATTGGCCCAAACGGATCACCCGCTCTTTTTCTCCAGCCGTAAAAAAATCAGAGACAATGGTAACAGGTAATATCGATTTCACCCCGGCAATAAGCGCTGCCGCAAGCAGAAATGCCGAATCGGCACCACCTGAAAATGCAATAGCCAGACCCGAATCATGTTTTAATACATCAAGAAGATGAGAAAATTTTTTATCTTTAGCCGACAGGCTTTTGCCTAAGTCTCTCCAATTAACCATGCTGTTGTTCATATGTTTTCATTAATTACAAGATCTGGTTTAAGTCGGTGCGTTAGATCTAAACAATCTAACCATTGCTGACGCTGATATTGATTAAATCAAAAAACAATAGCCTAATTCAATCTCAACTTTCAACGAATATTTTCTTGACTTCAATCATCTCTTTATTGTATATAGCCTGACGTTGTTCTTCTGCTGGCTGATCGTCCAATGGCAGGACTACGGACTCTGACTCCGTCAATCTAGGTTCGAATCCTAGTCAGCCAGCCACCGATGATAAAGGCTTTCAAGGTTTTTCCCTGAAAGCCTTTTTTGCGTCCAAAGAGGTTTGTCCACACATAGCCGGCACTGTCCAAGTGAAGAATTCCCCATTTAAGATTCATTTGAAGTCAGAAGATTAAATTTTTTTTATGTCCATTTTTAAAGTCGCCAAAACGCGGAGTTTAGGTCGATCCAAATATGAGCGGGCTGTAAATTCTCCTAAGCGCTCAAGGGTTTTATATATTATAGGTAGCTGCAACAGTAATCTGTTACAGTGTGAATCTTCAGTTTGAAATTGGAATTTGCCGCCACTTCAAAAGATTCCCCACCTGATATCTTTTTCCAACTTTCCCCAGGCAATTGTATTTCTAAGTCGCCCGAAAGGATTTCCATCAACTCTTTCGAATCGGTATTAAAATCATAGGCGCCAGGGAGCATGATGCCAAGAGTTTTTTTAGAACCATCAACGAAAAATACTGTTCTACTCGTAACTTTGCCATCAAAATAAATGTTTGCCTCTTTGGTGATTGTTACATTGTTGAATTGTGACATATCCAAATACCTCCTCTTTGTTAAAAAAACCATCACAGCAACTTGCGACCTTAGATTTGAAAATCAATCATATTTGGAGATAATCATTCATTGCTCAGAAAAGCAAGATCAACCTTTTTTTCATTGGGTTGACAATCTTCAAATGCTCAAATCGACAACTGAATCACCGTTCTCTCGGATTTTTTCATCAATGGTTTCTAAACTTTTTGCCAATGTTTCATATGATATTTCCGGCAGTTTACCTCCCCAGGCTTTTTCCGCATCCTTAAACCCTTTAAGGATGCCTTCCCGTCCGGATTTCAAACGCTCTATATCACCGCCAGCACCCTTTATCACAAAATCAATGATGCGTTGGGATGTTTTATCCACTCCAAAATATCCATTTTCACCGACAAGCTCGGTAGCCTGCTCGGAGGAAAGTTCAGAAATAGGATGATTGTTATAAATCAAAGAAGATTTAAGATCCGGATCCAGTTGGGTAAAATGAATAAGAGCATTCTGGGTCTCAATGTTGTGTTGGCTATCTGTTCTGACTTGCAGGCTGAATTGTATGATCTCAGTCTGCACTGAATATTTTGAAATCGATTTATTTCTCCCGATTCTATTGTTTGGTTGAAATAATGTGAAATCAATCCCGGTGACGTTATTTGCAATGCCAGACACATTTGTCATCGTCCATTCTCCCTGTTTGGTGTTTCTATATATTATCGGTATTTAAAAGAAACTTCTAAATTTTTAAATGAAGGGGTTCCATCATGAAAAGGGAAGTGAGGTGATCAACGATAAATATCCAGGATTATGCCAGGGATATCTCCCCATTTTTGGCGTGAGTTATAGCGTTCAGGCATTAAAAAAGACGTTTTCAAGACTCTCTGAATCTTGACTCAGTAGCGTTTTCGCATAAAAAAAAGGCTCTCAGCAAAGCCGCTGAAAACCCTTCTTTTTTTTATTATGGTCGGGACGACTGGATTTGAACCAGCGACCACTTGTCCCCCAGACAAGTGCGCTACCAGGCTGCGCTACGTCCCGTTAAAAGCAACATCGCGATATTTATCACCTGCGTTTGCAGGTGTCAATAAAAATTATTTTTTTTCTTATTTTTTTGTCCACCTACTTATGCAAGTCTGATTTCACCCATATGGATAAACTGGGCGTCACTATAGACGGCGGTTCGTTTGATCACCCGATCTATCATTTTATTTTAACCTATTCCAAATGGAAAACCGGGACCATATATTGAACAGCGTAATTACCGCTTCAAAAAGGCCGTTGACCAATCTCTGTTATTTAGAGACCACCGGAACAGGCGGAACCAACACCCTATGGTAAGTTCCCCTATGCAAAATCCTGGGACCAGAGGATTTCCATGTATATTTGATCAACATCCATCTGTGGAAAAGAGACGCGTTTAACGTCACCCCCAAAGCCGGTCGCCGCGTAGGGCATGCGGAAGCACCCAAGGGGACCCTGATAGATGAGTACACCACCGATGAAAACGGACTCATTGAGAAAGCCAACATCATTGTTGACACCATCCACAACCTAAACATAAAGGGGTGCGAAAAAAAATTTTCCGCCCCCCTTTTATTTTCTGTATTCCTTTAAGAAAGCATAATTACGCCGGACCCAAAATAAAAAAGTTTTCAGGAAAAGCCCGAAAACTTTTATTTGTTTTTTGTGGCGCGCCCGGAGCGATTCGAACGCCCGACCCCTTGATTCGTAGTCAAGTACTCTATCCAGCTGAGCTACGGGCGCCCAAAAAACTCAATATTTATATCAACCTTTAAGTAAAAATGCAAGTAATTTTATTAATTTCGATAAAAAATTTTAATCCAATATTCAAATAAAAAAAAGCCCGGATCAATTCATTATTGACGCGGGCTTTTTGAAAAATAATCCGGCGACGTTCTACTCTCCCACACAGTCTCCCATGCAGTACCATCGACGCTAAAGAGCTTAACTTCCGTGTTCGAGATGGGTACGGGTGTGACCTCTTTGCCATTGTCACCGGATTAAACTGGAATTATTTAATCTGTTGCAGTAAAAATCAAGT
>NZ_DDYV01000140.1:0-6516 GCF_002348205.1 Desulfobacter sp. UBA2225
TTGCGGTGAAATGTCAACAGAACCTGGATCTTTTTTTTAAAAACAAGGCGCTTATTCGATTCGTATACCCAAGAATTTCCTGTTCCATCTGTTCCATTTCTTTAGCGTTGCGAACCAAGCGATTCGGATCTTCTTCCAGCTCTTTCAGGCAAGCATAGACTTCATCAACAGTATTGCAATCTTCAGCTTTTTTCATCAGCACAATCCATTTTTTGATCGTTTCAGTTTAGAAGGAAATACCATACTTTTTGCGCTAAAAGATAGGCTTTCTTAAAACCGGGAAAATGGGAATGCGCCCATGTCCTGATCTGAATATCGCAAGCCAAGGCGATACTCTCATCGATGCAAAGGAAAACCTTCTAAAGACCCTTCAGTTGTTTTTTGAGAGAGCCTCTCCTGAAGAAATCGAGAAGTGCCTTCATGGTGCAATTTACATAACCCAGATTAAGGAAGATCCTAAAAACTAAAAAAAGTCATATATAAACCATCGATTAAATATGACCCTTTTATAGGGCTGGAAATAACAGCCCTTAAAATGCATTTTAAACTAATTGTCAATAAATATCAGAATGATAGGTGATGTGATGATGAGTATTTGGAAAACTGGCACAAAGATTGCTTTTATAATAAATAATGTGCGGTTTAATACCATTAATATTTTCTTAAACGGCATTACAATATGTTGATGATGCATCGATCACCGCCCTAGTCAAGACAGTTTTGCCATGTCATCGCTCAACCAGCGCTCTCAACACCACTGTTGAGACGAAAGAAGGCGTGGTAACGTTGGTGGGCAAAGCCAAGAACGCAGCTGGAAAGGACTTGGCCACTAAACTCGTGAGTGACGTTCACGGTGTAAAGAAGGTGGTCAACAACATGACTGTTAAGTGAATCGTGTCCTGGACCGACCAAGGCAGCCGGCTTGATGTCGACTGTTTCCATAAAGAACCGTCTGGAGTCTGTTAATTTGGGGGGCACATTATTTTAAAAAGGAGTTCAATTGGCACAATAATATTCGTAATTTTGATGCTGGCACTATTGGGAATAATCCCGGTCTGGCCACATAGCCGGTCGTGGGGGTATTGACCCAGCGGCGGGGTCGGGTTTTTAGTGGTTATTTTTTTGATTCTGTTCTTATTGGGCAAAATATAACCACCATTTAACTTAAAAAATAGGAGAAAGACTATGAAATCAAGCACAAAAGACAACGCAGAAGGCAAAACGCGCCAAGTAAAAGGCAAGATCAAGGAGACTGTTGGAAAAGTGGTCGGGAATGACGACTTGAAAGCCGAGGGGAAAGACGAAAATCTGCATGGAAAAGTCCAGGAAAAACTCGGCAAGGTCGAGAAAGTTGTGGGTAAGTAAGGGATGCATGGGAACTTTCAGACGATGAGAATGCTATGCGAAGCGAAAACCATTGAGGCTGTCGGTGGCGAAAATAAACCCAATCAACCAAACTAAAGGAGTAAGATATGAAGGAAACGAGCGAAAAATCAGTGGCGATGTACGGTGTCGTTTCGGCATCGAAAATTATCGGTGAAACGGTAGTCAATCGCCAGAGTGAGAATGTGGGCAAGATTGACGAACTGGTGATCGACGCCAAAAAGAACCGTATCATGTATGTGGTGCTCTCCTTCGGCGGCTTCATGGGCATGGGTAACAAGCTGTTCGCCATGCCATGGGAAGCCTTCGAGTTTTCCGTAACCGAGAACAAACTGATTCTCAACGTGGACAAGGAGAAGCTAAAAGCCGCTCCCGGGTTTGAGAAGGGTGACGAATGGCCAGATTTTAAAGACAAACTCTGGGGAGAGGGCATCTACACCTACTACAACTACACTCCTCCCTGGAAATAATAGGATCGACGATTCGGGGCGCTTGTCAAACATACCCAGTGGACTGTTAAGCGCCCTTGCAGTTTTTAGGTTGTAAATGAAAACAGCGGAGGGCTGTTTAAGACGCTCCAACGCAAATGGACCGACAGGAGGGCAGAATGAGCTGGGTCGGACGAAAGTCAGTGACGGTTGTAGGTGCAGTTCTCTTACTTGGAGTTACCCAAACACCTGGATGAGCTGCTTGAAGAGATTAGGGCAAAGGAACAACTGCCAAGGTCGGCTTTTACGGCGGATAAGATCGTAAAATATGCCTCCTTATTTCTCCTTTGGAACAAACAATCTGACCCAGACCGCCTTTGGAAGTTTCTGAGATGACGCCGAAGCAGGATTTCTTGTGCACTATATGGAATCGAGGATTTTTCCGGCTATCTATTCTGGATAGGGTTACAAGAATGTATAAAACCATGCTCCCCGACAAGATGTTTTATATCGCTACGTCAAGAATACTTTGAAAATTTGAATGGATTGAAAACCGCGTGTTTTTAAAGTTTAAGCGACAACTTGTTTGACATTTACCGATCTTGTCGGATTGGCAGGATTGACAAGAAAAATGAGCTACCCATATCTCAATGCCGTTGACTTAAGAAACCCTGTGTACAATTTAAGCGTCAATTCCGTTCCTTAACAAAATTTTATCCTCTATTGCTGCTAATATTTTCAGCAATGACGGGGATATTCTGTCTGGTAAACTCATCATTTGCGCTTAAGTCAACGGCATTGACCCCTATCTTGCATCGATATTACAGGCAAGAAGGATATTGGGTCAGTAAACAGACATTTTAACAGAAAGAAAGGAGTAATTATGAAAAAATGGCATTGTACCTCTTGTGACTACATATACGATCCCGCAGAAGGAGATGAGAAAGGCGGCATCAAGCCGGGAACCTCTTTTGAAGACCTGCCCGAGGACTGGGTCTGCCCCACTTGTGGAGCTGCCAAGGCTGAATTTGAAAAAGTCGCATAAATAATAATGATATCCGTCTGAAGCATTGGATGAGATTGAAACAATGCATTGACGAAACCGACAAACAACCCTAAAAAAGAGATAAAAAAATGGACACACCCAAATTATACAGTCTGCCCAAGCTTGAATACGATTATAATGCGCTTGCACCGATCATATCGGAAGACCTGTTAAAGCTCCATCATGACAAGCACCACGCAGCTTACGTGAATGGGGCGAACGCCATCCTTCAGAAAATGGACAAGGCCAGGGCCGACGGTATCGATTTTGATACAAAGGCGACGTTTAAGGACCTATCGTTTCACATCGGGGGGCATCTGCTCCACTCACTGTTCTGGCAGAACCTCGCCCCCCAGGATAAAGACGGGGGCGGGAACCCCTCAAAAACAATCGCAAAAGTAATCGAAGAGGAATACGGCTCAGTTGACCGGTTCAAAAAAATATTTTCCCAGGCCGCAGTAAGCGTCGAGGGGTCGGGCTGGGCAGCCCTCACCTTTTGCAAGAAGACGAACAGGCCCATCATCATGCAGGTCGAAAAACACAACACCAATGTTTACCCCATGTTCAGAATTCTGATGGTTCTGGATGTCTGGGAGCACGCCTATTATCTTGACTACAAAAACGACAGGGCCAAATTTGTTGAGGCGTTCTGGACCATCGTGGATTGGACCGAGGTCAATAAACGGCTTGAAGACCTTTTGAACGGATAGCGGATAATATCAAGATTATGAAGGAAGCCCCCGCCACTTGAATGGGAGTGCCCGGAATATTGAAATCCCAAACCCTTAACCAAGGGTCGTATATGACCCTTGGTTAAGGAAAACCTTTATTTAATGGCTCCCCATGACAGCCACACCAAGGCTATTTTAATAAATTATTCTTAAAATTCAAATAGGTAAATAAAAAGATACTAAACTATACCAACCTGGCATAATAATTGAAATATAGCAAATATAGGAAGTGAATACTGTGAAAAACTGTTTTCGTCTCCTAAAGATATATAACCCATCACTTAAAGACAGGAGAAAACACAATGAAAAAACCAATGTACCGTTTAGCGTTCATGACCGCCGTGGCATCTATGGTGTTTATCACCGTCCCGCTCTTTGCATCTTCTATGGATGACGGCATCGAATCATCAGCTAAAAAGACCCATGTGTTCAAGACCTACCTCAAGGACGATAATATTAAAATCAAGTCAAAAGACGGACTTGTCACCTTGACCGGGACTGTTCAGGAAGCATCCCATATATCATTGGCCGGGGAAACAGTTGCGGGTCTGCCCGGCGTTAAGGGTGTGGACAACAAGCTGGAAGAAAAAGGTGAAAACCGCCCTGCTGAAAAATCAGATGCATGGCTCATCACCAAAGTAAAAACCACCCTTTTATTTCATAGAAACGTCAGCGGCACCGGAACCGAGGTTCTCGCCGACCAGGGAACCGTCACTTTGCGTGGCGAAGCTTCCAGTATCGCCCAAAAGGACCTCACCACCGAATATGTCATGGATATTGAAGGTGTTGAAACTGTAAAAAATGAAATGACAGTGTCGGGTGCAGTCGCTGCAAAGCCGGATGGCAAAACAACTGCCAAAAAGACGGATACAGTGATCGAAGCCATTGATGATGCATCCATTACCGCCCTAGTAAAAACCTCATTGCTTTACCATCGCTCGACCAGTGCCGTCAACACCAAAGTCGAGACCAAAGATGGGGTGGTCACCCTGGAAGGCATAGCCAAGACTGCGGCCGGTAAGGATCTGGCCGGGAAATACGCGGGCGATATTAACGGCGTAAAGAGTGTCAACAACAATATGATCGTAGAGTAAGTCTGATCCGGTATCCATTGAGACGGAAACCCCACTCACCACCGAATATTTTTTGGCGGCGGATTTCCATCATAATTTAAAGAAGAGGATGAACCATGGCAATAGGCACAATTTTACTCATTTACTGGAACTGGTGGGAGTAATCCCTGCCTGGTCGCACAGCCGATCCTGGGGTTATGGACCCAGCGGAGGAATCGGGCATCGTGCTGGGCAAAATTTAGGTTAACAGCGATGCCCAATGACGAGGGTCCTACCCGCACAGATTCAGTCCCGGCAGGCAGTCCATTCCAAGGCAGAACCTACGTCACTTTTGATTTTATTCTATGTGATATTGGGGGTGGCGCTGTTTGCCTTCGTCCAGAAATTCTCGCTGCTTTCTCCAATTCTGCTGGTACTGCTGATTTGCCTTGCCGTCAATCCAATGATTTCCCAGATGCGGGCGTTGACGGAAGGCAGAAAGATACCGACTGGATTGGCCGAAGTCATGGCTTTGATGGGCTGGTCACTCTTCAGGCTGAGGTCAGCACTGAAATCGCCTGGTAAGACGGAGGGGCAGAGTAACCGAAAACCGTGTCTCGAATCATCCCCTCACCCTTACCTCTTGAAGAATCAACTCTCTTCGGTCCCTTTTGAACGGGATGTTTCAGGATCTGATCGGCCGTTTCGCGGCAGTGGCTTTTAACGGAGCCGAGATCCTGGTCGTTCTGGTAACGGTTTTGTTCGGAGTGGTGTTTATGCTCATGAATCCCCGCCCGGTTTTTGGGGCAATGCTTTATTTATTACCCGAGGAACACCATCATAAGGCTCGGATCACTTTGCAGCGCATTGAAAAATTCATTCCTGCCTGGGCCGGGGCAACAGAGTTGGGAATGCTGATGATCGTTTTCCAGATCATATATGATCATAAGATTAAATCCGACCCTGTTTTTATATGAAATTCTTGCCGACGTATTGCAATCAGAAGAGTTTCATAATTCGTTGTGGCCGGGAGCCAGATTCGCTCCGGCCGTGCCGGTTATATGGCAACTTATGACAGTTTCATAAGTGCTTATTTAAAATGATTAGGATTAAAAATCAAAAGGATAGATC
Organism: Desulfobacter sp. UBA2225; assembly: GCF_002348205.1. Lineage (NCBI taxonomy): Bacteria > Pseudomonadati > Thermodesulfobacteriota > Desulfobacteria > Desulfobacterales > Desulfobacteraceae > Desulfobacter > Desulfobacter sp. UBA2225. The sequence goes on from NZ_DDYV01000140.1 coordinate 5,771, forward strand.
ATATAGCGCTGGTGTTGAAAGCCTGGTACAAAAATTGAATATATAAAGTTTACTCAGAAATCAAGCACAAAAGTCAATCGGCGCGAAGACTGCAAAGATTGAAATTGACGCGTACAGCAAATCACTAATAAAGAGGTGCAATATGAAGACTGAAGATACGACAGAGCTCCCCATTTACCTTGCCTTGAATATGTCTAAAGTTTTGAACAATAAAGAAAGTTTCGATCTGATGCACAAGGTGGGGCCCCGGGTATGTATCACCACTGCCGCACACCCGGGATTTGTCGGTTTTATGGCTAATATCCAAACAGGCATTTTGCCTCTTGCCGGTAGATATGGGGGAGGCAGTATCCACATGGAAGATGAATTAAACCCTGTCCGCAACTATCAGTATACCATGTGGAAACATTGGCAAGATCATGACGAGTTTCATGAACAGCAATTCAGTCGGATCTTTGAGCTATGTACCAGTTGCCTGGGGATGGTGGTAGAAGGACCTTGGGAGCCGGTTTACAGCGTTGTCAAAGCTAAGATGTCGCCTGTTCGATCCATGGCGCAAATCGCCGATCTTGGTAAAGATTTTATACAGCAAAAAGATTTTGTCCGTTTTGCCACCCCACAGCGCTGTGTTGCCATCGGAGAACATACGGTGGCTCCGGGAAGGGAAAAGGCATTTGAAGAAGGTGCAATCAAAACTATGGAAGCCTTGTCTGACTCAACCGGTTTTCTCGGGTACATGATTTTGA
>NZ_DDYV01000140.1:6598-6724 GCF_002348205.1 Desulfobacter sp. UBA2225
GCCCGCCCGAATACCTTATTCACAGTGAGTGGGACGCGACGGAAATGGCTCAGTTAGGTTTCGCAAAAGTTCTGGTGAACCATAACATCAGAAAAATACATGATGATGGCGTTATGGCCCATCTTA
>NZ_DDYV01000313.1:0-19940 GCF_002348205.1 Desulfobacter sp. UBA2225
TGGGAGCAGGATGTCGGAGGTTCAAGTCCTCTCGCCCCGACCAGCACGACTTAAGGCTTTCAGTGTTTTTGCTGAGAGCTTTTTTTATTTTTGGTTGCGGATTCTGGTTGCGGGTTTTCTTTTTTTGGCTCAAATCTCCCAGATATGGAATCCATAGCGTTTTCTATGGCACCATCCAGCTTATGAAGATATATTTCAGTTGTCCTGGATTCTGAGTGACCTAAAATATTCTGAATCGTTTTCGTTGAAATTTTGGGATTGTCAGCCAGGAGAGAAGCCATAAGGTGCCGCAAAGTATGAAATCCAAAAGAAGGATTTATGCCGGCTTTTATACAAAGCCCTTTCATAAATTTTGGACGATGCTTAAAACGATCATTTGTTTTTTCATTAAAAAACACCCAAGTATCTTGTTTCCGATTCTTCCACATTTTCCATAAGGTGAAATACAATTCATCGTTGATGGTAACGGTAACAGCCTTGTATGATCCACCATAGGTTTTTCGGGTCCATTTGGTTAAAAGCCGTTTCTCAAAATTGATGTCTTCCCAGGTTAAGCGCAATACTTCGTCAATTCGGGCCAAAGTATGAAGCAGAACGATTAACAAATCTTTTTCATCGGTTTCCGGATTTGCAGCCAAAAGAAGTTTTATAATATCCTGTTCCTGGGGAACCCGTTTCCGGGCTACGGAATGAGGAAGTTTTTCAATTTTTTTTACCGGGTTTCGATCAATGGATTCAAGAACATTTTCTGCATAGCTGAACAAGGATGACAATTCTTTACGGTGAACATTGTAATTATTATTACTTGGACGGGAACCCAAATACTTTGCAATAATTTCCGGAGTAATTTTTAAAATGGGAAAATCATCACCACCAAGGAAACGACCGAAGGCCACAAAAACACTTTTTTTGTATTTCCATGTTTTTGAAACATGACGCCGTGATGAAAAATCAAGATACAAATTGCATAGCGTCAAGTAACCCATGCCGGTTGAGATCGGATCTTTTTTTAAATCTTCCTTCCTTTTTGCCCGAGCGGCCACCGCTTCCGTCTTTGTCTTGAATCCCCTGGCCGCATAAATTTCGTTTTGATACTGAAAACTGTAGCACCAATGCTTCCGCGTCTTGTCCTTCCATAATCCCATAAATTACCTCTTGCCTAAAGCGCCAAACCCCAATACCACCAGGCTTGAAGCCACCTAATTTTTTCAAATGTTTATAGACGGTATTTTCTGAAATTTGCAATAATTCCGCGACATCGGAAGGGGTTAATAACTTGTTTCTGTTGTGTTCAGGAGATTCTTTCATCTTTCATCCTCGAAGCGCGGTTACAGTTCTATTAATTATTTTTTCTTCTTTGAGAAATGCCCTTTGGCACAATCCGTACAGCAATAATGCAAATAGGTGTTGTAATCAATTTTGCCTGACATATATTCATACTCAAGCTTCGTTATGCTGCTTTCACCGCTTTTCTTTACCAGACGGTAAAGGTAATTTTTCAATTCTCGTGGGTTCATTTTATGTCGGGTATCTAATCGAATTGATGAGAATAATAATTAAAAAATGCCCAGGATAAGCCACATAATAAAAACACTTTTGAATCGTTTTAGGTATCCGGGGACCCTGGTGGAAGCTGGGGGAATACATGAGGGCAACGGAAACCGGACCGAACAAAACATAAAGGGAGCCGGATAAATAATAAACAAAAACATAAAAGGCGATCATAACGCCCAGGAGAATCCCCGGCCGAGGGTGAAAAAAATAAATGGCAAAGACTATGAAAATATAGATTGATACAACGTTGGAAAAAACAAGAAGCAGAGTCAAATAAAAAGCATGGAAGCCGTACCGCTCATAAAGAACAAGAATAATCAAACCGAAAAGCAAGGTATACAGATCATTGAGCCTATGCAGATCCGGGAACAAGATATTAAAAAGCGGCTGAGTCACACAGGCACAAGTAACCAGGGCAATAATATAAAGCTGAAGGTCATTGGTATATTTTAGGCCCTGGGTAATGAAGTAAGCAAACAAGGGAAAAGAAAGGGCACCCAGGGAGCGCATTATAAATTCATGTTCCGGGAAAAAGAAAATAGCTGAATGATCAATCACCATTGTTATGAAGGCAATAAGCTTAATCAATTTTTAGAACCCAAGCTCATTGAATATGTAATCAATCTAAAAATACAGAAAGAAAAGGCAATCGTAACAATGGGAATGCCGATATAAGTCACGATATCACCAATAAAAAGGGAAAGGTCAAAACCTTCAGGTAAAGAAATCATTTTTAAAACCTCAACGATAGGCCCAAAGCCAGGGCATTGCATGAAAGAGCACCAATAATAAAAGAAATACTCTTTGACATTAAATCAGAGATATCCGTGGTCTGAACGTAATCAACCCAGCCTGGATTTGAATCAAGATCCGCGACATCAACAACAGTACGCTGATAATAGGCTTTATTCACCAAGTCAATCTGATTGGAATCCGATGTCATATATGATTGTCCATCCACCATGAAATAAATTGCCCCTGATTCAACCCGGTAAAGATCAACTGGACCGGTACTGATGACAGAGGCATAGGATTGAGTATTTGATAAAATTATTAAAAAAAACAAAATGCCTATTGAATGAAAACGAGAAGAACCAATCCGAAGGGCTGATATGATAGCACGCAAAATGATACCAAAAAGTAACGAAATAACTACAAGGCCAAAACCGTTACCAAATGCCTCTAAATCAATCATTATTTATATCCTAAAGATTTCATTCTATCATCGTAAATTTCATCAAAAGATTCTGCATAACGTTCTCCCCGCACATCCATTAAATTGGATCGGTATTCCTCTTTCATCAAAGGTTCACGCCAAGTACCTTTGGAAGACTGCCAACGATTGAAAGAATTTTTAGCCGCAATTTCATTATCAGTCATACCGATATTTAAAAATTCTCGAATTTTGAAATAGGCAAAAATAATAAAAATGAGAGAAACCATGCCGAGAAGCATCACAGAAATATCATTCGCAATAAAACTTTGAAGTGAAATTGTAATACTATCAAAAAGTAAACTTATTAAATCAGTTTCCATAAAGCACCTTTAAAGCATGGTATCAAGCACATTATATGCAGCAAACGGACATGCCCAGAGAATAAAGGGAAGGGGGAAAGAAATCCCCCAACCCTTTAGATGAAATTAACCTTTACCCATGGTACGCCGAATATACCTGTAGGCAAGGAAAGCCAGGTTAATGGTGACAAAAGTGGTCAGGATCGTAAGAACCTGGGTATTGATAGTGTCAATGTTAAAAGCCGTCCAGAGATCCGCGATGGAAGGCGTGGCAAGTGCCATACCGAACATACCAAAAAAGGCGGAAAAAATGGACGCAGTGAAAAACTGAGAACGAGTGACGAGATTCTTCATAACAAAACTCCTTTTAAAAAATTAAAAAAAATTAACGAAAAACTTTAACAAGCAACCCAAGACCCACAACAATTATCAATATGGTGATAATGCCAGCCGCCGCCGTGTTAACGTCGGTTCTGATACCATCAAACATAGTTGATGAAATTAAAGAGGTATATCCGGTTGTTGCCAAAGCACGACCAGTGATCCCAAAAAGGACCAAAGATACAAAGATGAGGATTCGCTTAAGAAAAGACATAGCGTATCACCTCACTATTAATTAATATGGAAACCGAAAATTGCATAGTTTCCTGATTATCAAGACCAGTCTTTAACCAACTTAAAGAGGACCTTGATACACTTCCTTTGTTATACTTCAAACCGCCAATCAAGGTGGTTTCACCAGCACGAAAAACAATCTGATTATCAATTTTCCGAATAGATATCCGCGGCTGCCTAACGAGGTTCGGCGCCGTGCCCACTTCAAGAAATTCAATCAGGCTTTGGATATTCCCGGTAAACTGAGTTGAAATGATGTTCCCGGAAACAGACGGTTTAAGCTTTAAAATAAGACCAGAAGAAACCGTATCAAATTCGTAACCCTGGGCAACGGTATCCGATGAATCATTAATAGATGAAACGGTAATTTCCTTCACATAGGGAATTTTTTCGGAAACGTCGAGTTCGGCGGTGGACCCGTTTAAAACAGAGATCCGGGCAGATTGAAGGACAGAAAAATCTTTTAATTCGTCCAGGGATTCAACAACGGATTGAAGTGATAGATGGCCACCACCAAGATTAAGAGAAAAGCCGGAATCTGAACCAGTTACAGAAAAATTAAGAGGGTCTTCATATATATCTGTCAAACTGGCTGTTAATTGGGACCAATCAATCCCATGCTTATATGTATGGCTGTCCTGAGATTCGAGGATCATGATATCAAAAACAACAAGGGTAAGGTATGGATTATTCTTGAAGTAATCATAGATAGTCAAATACGTATAGTAATCGGTATTGAATACGATCCGCGAAGAAAGTTCATCGTAAAAAGACTCCTGAACACCGAAAGAACTTAATAATTTTATCAAGTTTTCCTGGATGCCCGGCATAACAACCTTCACATACGCCGGAGAAGTCTTGCGGATGATCAACACCCCTTGTTTATATTTAAAAAACAAACCATGACTGATTTGCAAGGATTGCAACAAAGTTTTAAGAGTGCCATGGTAAGAAGGCATGGAAACCGTTTGAAACTTAGGTTCTTGTTTTTTCTTAGAAACAGGACCGGAAGACGGGGACCCGGGAAGAGAAGAATCATTTTGTTCTGTGTTATGCTCGACGGAACAACCGATATCAGCCACAATATTTATGCCCTGACCAATAAGGATCTGAAAAAAATCACAAAGTGAAACCGGAGATATTAAATTAATAGAAACTTTAATATCGTCCGGAATCTTATCCAAGTCATCATCAAATTTAATAAAATCCTTAACAAAAACCTCCTTTATACTGGACTTATTACGATGAAGGTCTAAAGGCTTATGCTCATCATAAACAGGCACTTTAAAGGACGGTTGAACACAACCGGCACAAAAAATTAATGTCATTACAAGATAAAAATATTTCATTCAATCACCAGAACAGAACCGTCAATTTTTGATTTCAGAATTCTTTTTGAATTAATAATGCCAACGACTAAATAATCAGATAAAGGATTATCTGACTCAGATAAAGACTCGTCGTCCGGACCAATATGATTATCTGACTCAGATAAAGACTCGTCGTCCGGACCAATATAAGGTGGTTCATAATCAGCAGGTACGTGAACACTTGCCTCTTGTCTTTTCTCTTCAATAGAATCCGCAATGGCTTGGGTGCCAAAAAGATCACCGCTTAACAGGGTTGACTGACTTAAAAAATAAAGAAAAAGGCCAAGAACCAGGGGAATAGCGTAAAATATAGGGTGCTTCAAAATGTTGGCAGGTTTTTCAATGCCAATTTCTTTGATACCATTTGTAAAATAACTTTTGTAACACTTAAATATTTTGGGATCATAGGTACAAGTTTTCTGCCCAACTTGATCAAGAGTGGGGCCATAATAACAAAACCGAATATATTTTTTCTTAACCAGGTTCCCAAACATATTCAATTTCTTATACCGATAGGTAAATTCAATCAGAGACCTAACAGAACTTTCAATACGTTCAACGTTTTGGGTTATAAGAATCAGGTCGACGCCCTGGTGACGATGTTCGCTTGCCCACTTTCCGAATTCTCTATTCTCTTTTTTCTGCCAATCACGGGAATTAAAAAAATTCTGGGCTTCATCAATAATAATCAAATCACCAGGTTTTATATGGTTCCAAAATTCAGTTACCTGATGATCCTGGAGAGTAACCAGGTTTTCTTTAAGCTGGCTGTCATCAAGGTTAAGGAAATGCTTTATAATTTCCTGTTTTTCTTCCTGATCCGGACCGGAAATATTGGTCAAAATGCGTCTACCCTGGGAAAGATTATCCAAGAGTTTACGCATGGCATCATAAGTTTTACCGGCTCCGGGAAGGCCCTCGTAACAAGAAATCATTTTAGACCCTTGTGAATGCTGCGGGGATAAGGTTAAGGGTCAAACGGATCAGGCAGGCCGCAGCCAACATGGTAAGACATTGGGCAATATTCAATTTATAGAGGATATATAAAATCTGATCCGGTAAAACATTCCAATTTCCGAATGAATCAAAGGCCGTCACCTGAGCAAAATCAATGGCTGTAATAATGGATTCAATAATGGAAAAGAATACATCCAGAAACAGATAAAAAATTTCTGACAAAAGATATAAAATGCCATCAAGAACCCAATTGAAAAAATCGGTTAGCATTTCCCAAAAATTAGAACAGAAATCTATTATCTTATTAATCATATTACCCCTTTTTCAGCACAAAAATTTTAAAACATGAAAAGCTTGTCAATAGGAGAAGAACTGAACGCAAAATATTCCAAATACTATCGTAATTTGAATAATCTATAGTCGCAGTTTGATCAGTTGATAATCCCCATTTTCCGATATTCACGGTTTGTATAGATGAACCTGAACCGGATGGACCGGTAAAAATGCCAAAAGGAAGGCTAAAAAGGTCTGACCCTTTTAAAGTGGCTATGAACAAATCATACCTGTCAGAATATTTAGTTTTAACTGAAGTTAAGGTATCTGTTTTGTCCAAGGAAGCAAGATTATCCGTGATGGTAGTGTCTATTGTCTGACCGGAATCTATCAACTTATCATTAACGGCCTGGCCTATTTCATCAGCAGTAGGAATTGTTCCAGTCTCTGATCCGACTGAAAGAGCACCTCCACCAAATTTGACAGCATCAACGCCGGATTCAACATTTTTAATATTTTCATTAATTTTAGCGAGAAGATCATTCGAAACACCAAGATATTTTTGAATATTGTCTAAATTTGTGTTTGTTGCTGAAGTATTCTTAATGATCTTATCAAACCGATCTGAGTCTACATCATTTGAATTCGGTTGTTCTGAAGATGTTGGTTGAACGGTTGGTGTAGGCGCCTTTGTCTGATTATCTTCAGCATTCCGATAATCTTTGAAAGGATTGGTAGAACCAGGAATAAAGGTACCGCTATCTTGAATCTCAACAGGTTCATTTTTTTTGATGATATTTAAATCATTAATATCTAATTTTTGTAACGACGTGGCAAGGTCTTCTCCTGTCTGATAGGTTATAAGATCACCGGTAACAGATTCAATGGTATAGCCTTCAAAATTAGTAGGCATTGTGCCAAACGAATATTGATTCCCTTTATCATCTTGGATAATACCGGCAACGACTTTATTATTTTGATCATAACAGACCGAAACAATGCCAGCTTTATAAAGGGAAGAATCATCGGGATAAAGATCAAAATCATCCGGTATGCCATCTCCATCAGCATCCGGAGTATTGTCACAAATTTCGACAGGGCCATTAAAGAAATAATAAAAAATTTGAGCTTCTTTAGGAGAGCCAGAAGGAACTAATAATTGTTTATAAGCTGAAATCCAACCGATACGAACGCCAGAGACATAAGAATTACCCGTATAAATCCATGATCCATAAGTATAAACAGTATTGTCAAGAGAAGCGTAAAAAGAACTACGAGCAGCAATAGCCAACGAAGAATTATCATAATATTTGCCAGGCGAAACAGTATCAAATTGAGATTCAAAGGTTGAAGTATCTAAGCACTCAGCAAGGACAAAAGGCAAAAAAAAGATAAAGGGCAAGAGAAAACCAAACAAAAAATATAATAATTGTTTCATTTATCAAACCTTATAAAAAGGACAGACAATAAAATATCTGCCCTAATTATTAAGGAATTACCGGCGATCATGGATTAATTACTTTCCTGCCAGTAAACACGGCCATTGAATTCCTGAAACGTGATGGAATTGGAGTAAGGTGTCATCTCAAACGAATCATCATAGATTTCCTTGGAAACCCTGATTTTGAGAAATTTCTCAAGGCCTTTAACGGCAACCGACAAGTGATAGGTTTCATCACCCTTGGAAGTGGTACCGGCGATCTTTTCCATAATCAAACCTTTAACGGATAGGCCCATGGGGATACCCTTCATAGGAAGCACTTTTTTTTCTTCTGACTTTTCTGCAACTAAAGACATAATTTAATTTCTCCTTTACACATAAGTTTTTGATAAATTTAAACTGTTACGGTTAAAAACGATTTGCATTTTTTCATAAAGTTCATCTGTGTGATGTTCAATACGATTTCGTAATTCACGCCAAACAATAGTTGACGCATCTATAGCGACATCTTTAAAATCATCCATACTTTCAATTGAAGCGGCTACCGCCGAAGTCAGGCAGCCAATCCCTTGATCAATTAAAGCTTTGACATTGACATATTGATTCTTTTCACGATGCCGCCAGAAATTAGGATTTTCTGCATTAAAATCAACTAACTGTACAAGTTGCCAAAACGGAGAGATAACAGCATCCCGGGACTGATGATTATTTGATCGATCAACCTCAGTTTCACAATGCTTGGCCCAAGATTTGGAAGAATACCCCCAAAGGCCATTTAAAACGCCCTGAAGATCATCCACAGTATCAATTTGATACAAATCCTCGGTTTTGAATTCCTTCAATGCTTCACGCCGAAACTGAAACTCTACACGAACAACGGGTGTTTTTTTATCATCAGACACTAACCCCCATTGCCGATTGAAAAAATCAGTTTTAGCCGTTGCCTGCTTAACGTTCAGTTCTTTTCGCTTATCGTAAATCCGGCACATCAAATCACCTTTGCCTATTGAGATACCGGATACCGACCGACCAACATAATGAACATGGGCATCAATGGCCCTGGTGATCCATTTTTCAATATTGTGCAAATCCAAATCTTGAAAATTGATATTCACAAAGTCTGTGGATAGATCCACACGGGTAACATGATGTTTTTTAATAGAGATATCGCAGGATTTTAAAAACTTTTTGATATCTTCAAAAACACTGAACGCCCCGGGATGGTGTGAAGACATTGAACCAATTTCAATAAGGCAGGTAGGGAAATTCCCATGCACAGACCTTTTATTGAAATAGATATGAGTATCGGCCATTGATATATGATAAGTGAAAAACCGACGCCCGGACCGGTGCACATTCCATTGAGGTGAAAAATAAGTAAAGGGTATGCACTCTTTTTCAAATTCTCTGGCAACTTCACGGGACTTTTCAATTTCTTCTAAAAGATTTGATCCAGACAAATCCGCATAAACTGAAAGATGCAAGGTATCAATGTTAGAATAGACGGTTTTTAAACTGGCTAATTGGGGGGTACATGTTATAAGGGCCTGTACCCCCTCACTGGAAAGCCCCTGCGCTTCGCGCATGGGCTTTCCAGTGAGGGTCCCCCCCAGGGGACTTCCATCAATTGATTGACAATTTTTATTCAAATCTTTAGACTTAGACATGTAAAGTTTCCTTGGTTGGAGGTTTTACAGTTCGGAAAGGTCAATAGCGGCAACTATTGGCCTTTCATTTTTATATGTTAAATAGCCTATGAAAATTCAGAAAAAAGGTCCATTTGCCGGTGGGTATCCTTCAAAGTGCCCTCATGAACTATCCACAATGCAGCTGCCTTGAATGCATCAAGTTTGGACCCATATTTTTTAGACAAGAATCTTTTTAGACTTTTCGATTGAGCCATATAACAATCACAAATATCACTCCAACGATATTCTAAAATTTCAGCTTGAACGATATTACCTATATGCATTGACATAGATCCGATAGGCATACGTTTAGCCACATCATCAGGAATAGTTGCTTGATTCTCCATCACATAGGGATTGAATTCAAAATGATCTCTACCATTAAAACGATACCAACCTTGTCCAAATTTATTATATTTTATGATGTCGTCATAATCAGAATAATTCCGGATAGCATCATCATGAAATTCATGCTCCCCGAGGGGATCAGAATAATAGCTATCCGGGTGTTCATCTTTGCAAACACAGGGATATTCTCCGCAGTCTGGACAATACATTTTAAACCGCCTCAAAATGAAATGATTCGTCTATGCGTTTTTCAAGGATGGGTAACAGAACTTCTTTGATAGCCGCCTTCATTTCTTCATCAAGTTCGAATTCTCCGTATGATGTATTTAACGAATAGACAGAAGGAAGCTGCTTTGCTATTGCGTATGAAAAACAATAAGATGATATTTCAGACATGTGTTTTATCCTTTCTTTATTTTTTTGCACTTTATTTGCGCGAATACTCGTTTAATGTCATCAGGTGTTGCATTCTTCCACTGATGGATTGTGCGGCATGGGAATAGTTCGGACAGGCGTTTGGCCAGGGGCCAGGAGACCGACCGTTTGCCGTTAAGAAGTTTGTTGACATATGTTTTGTCAACTGCACCAATTACAGCAGCTATGTCATTTTGTGTAATCATGGTTGTCATTTTTATACTAATAATGACAATAGTCAAGTGAAAAGTGACAATTTGTCAATATTATATATAATAACCTGTCTTTATTGACAATAATGTGAATTTAAAAGGCTACATTAAGTGTGTTATGTTAATTATTATGGATAATGAGCCTAAAATATTTGCTGCGTGGCTGAAAAAATTTATAAAAGATGACAAAAAAATTACAGCCAAGGCACTTGCAAAAAAAATCAATTGCGACCCAACAACAATATCATCTTATATTCGGGGTAGGACGCAACCGGGCTACAACGTTCGGAAAGCTATTTTAGAGGTTACGAAGATATCTCATGAACAAATGATGACAGAAGGAAAGGAGATATTGGCAAAACCAACGCATAATGAACCTGAAATTGAAAAAAGATTATCCGAATTGGAAAAAAGACTAAGCCAAAAAGAAGAATGTCCGAGAACAGATATAACAACAGAACGCCACCGCCAGGTTATAGAAAGATTCCGTCAGAAAGAGTTAGCTTTAAAAATAAACGAAGAGCTTGCAGAACTCGAAGACTTAGACAAAGACAAACTTCTGTCTGTCCTTGATTATATTCAATATCAAAAGAAAAAAATCATTGAAGAATCATCAAAAAAGAGAACATCAAACGGAGAAGAATAATTGCCTAATCATACCCTTTACCAGAAAAAAAGGCCAAAAAAAATAAAACCGATCGAAATTGAAAGATAAAAATGGATAGATCATTTAGAGACGAATATCCCGAATATAAAGAATACGACAAGAAAAAAAAATTCCCGACATGGATATTAATCATAGTTTGTTTGATTATTAGCGGCCTTCCCGGCTACCTATTATTAATACAAAACAAAACCACATTTAATAAGCTTTTCGGAGAAACTAAGACCACCACGCAGCCAACCCCACAGAAAATCCTATTTTATCGGAAAACACCGAACATAATTAAAGCACCCAACATAAATAAAAAACATCAAGATACGACCGAAAAAATATACTCTTGGACGGATGAAACCGGAATTAAGCATTTTTCCAATGTTCAACCTTCCCAAACTATCAAAAACTTAACAACAACTAAAACCGTATCAAGCAATGAAGATTCCATAATCATTAGAAATAACCAAATATTGATTCCCGTAACATTAAGTTATAACAAAAAAAGAACATCAACTTTTCTCGTTCTTGATACAGGAGCATCAATCACAACCATCCATGATGATTTTGCAAATTTTTTTGAACCAATCCAATACAGAAAAACAGTATCAACTGTTGCGGATGGAAGACAAGTAAACACAAAGACGACAACCTTTGATTATATTTCAGTCGGTCCCTATACCTATGAAAATATGCGTGTTGATATTATTCCATATGAAAAACAATATAAAATATCTAACGGCCTTTTGGGTATGAATTTCTTAAAGCACTTCAAATACCAAATAGACTATAAGAAAAAAGTCATACGATGGCTATAGCCACTTAAACAAAGGAAAGGATAAATTGGAAAACGGAATATTTGAACTTTTCAAAACAGGAATATTGTCAACCTTAATTATTGGAATTTCAGTCATTAGTTTTAATATCGCAATATGGTTAATTCTGCGACCAGTGATATGCTGGTACTTCAAAATAAATGAAAAAATTGAACTGCTTTCAAAAATTCTCGACCTGCTTGAAAAACAAAATATGAATCAAAAATTAAAAATTAAAAATATGACAGAAGACGACAGTCGTTGGGCACCGCGTTAAAAAATATAGGTAAACACGAAAAACTTATGGCGACTAGCGCAGATCACCCAAACAGTTTAATGAATTCGACTGGAAAAATTTAAAAGCAGTCTGTAAGGAGAAAATAGGATAGCACCCAGGGAGAACAGAGTATGGGAGCAGATTCGGATTGAGAAACAGCGCGGGCACGACTGGGGGCGGAAGAGATAGCCACCTGGAACAGCGCAATGGCCCAAGGCCCAAACTGCCCAGGTTATCCCCGTTGGTGTGTTGGGGATCTCCGATGGCCCTGCCGGGAGCCCGCTTGCGCGGTGCCAAGAAGCCTCGATGATACCAGGACAGGTAGGTGATGACTGGAAGGGGATCGCCGCCAGGGGAACCCCGGCGGGGAACTGGCCAACGGGAACCCTATAGGGATGATCCCACCGCACAGCAGCCAGAAGGGAACCGAGAATTCAGTCACTAACCTATGCAACAGAAATCATGTATCACGCAAATTGTGCTTGATAAATGACCGGACGATATTTAGGTGGTGGTATTTTCTTGCCTTCCATTTTAGCGCTTTCAATCCAAAGAGCTTTCGCTTTTTGAACTTCAAGTAATGCCTCATTAGGAGTGTCTCCAAATGCAGAACACAATTCAAGATCCGGAATGTCGGCAATATAGCCACCATCATCATCAGAATAAAAAATGTTTATATGATAATCACGCATTATTCGTTATCCTCTAATTTCAAATTGTGCCTTTCAACAAGTTTTAAAAATTGACGAATCTGATATGTTTTTGCCTGGCCTTTAACATTTTGAAGATTAACAAGTTCCGGAATATCTGGCCGAGTGAATATGTGATGACTTCCATCAGTTCTTGAAAGAATAAAACCAAAGCCTTGAACCAAGCTTTCCATGTCAGAAAATCGTATATTTTTAGAGCCTGTAAGTATTTTATTGAGAATTTTTTTTCTATTCATTCTTCTTTATATAAAGCATATGAACAAAATATGTCAATAAATCAAAAAATCAAACGTCATCAGCTTTTATTGTCGATAGCCACAATGGAAAGGATATCCTCAAAACATGTTAAAAAATCAGAACAAAATTTATGAGTTTAGCGCATGTTTAGCACCTACGAGGAAAAGCCTTATGAATATAGATGAAATGTAAAATACAGATTTACAATGGTTGCGGTTTTGGTTGCAAGTTTTATCCAAAAATAGACAAAAAAAAGAAAGTATGTGGGGACCGACGTCTTGAAACAAAGGGTTTTTAGGGCTTTTACAACAATAGCAACGGCTTTGGGAGCAGGATGTCGGAGGTNNGTTCAAGTCCTCTCGCCCCGACCAGTAAAAATAGCCTTTCGGACGATTCCCAACAAAAGCGGTTTTTCCTAAACGAAATTTCTTCAGACCACCCGACCTTGATAACAAGCCTTTTCCGATACTTTACAATCAAAACATTTCATGGTCGCAAGGTGAGCGCATCAAGGTGATTCAGAAAAGAAAAACAGATTACCGATAGGGCTACACGCCCGCCGATGCGGGCTCTAATAGGTTTCAAAGAGCAAAGAGTTTTCCTGCTTGCGGCCAGGTTGGTTCACGGGTCCGAAACCTTAACGGCAACGAACTATAAATTCCTAAAAAATTATAAATAGGAATTATTCTGTCTCATCTATCAACCTTCAAACCATTCCACTTTTTTAATAAAAAAAAACAGTTGTTAAAAAATCAAACGGTTAAAAATAAAACACACTTGATTCATCTCATGGCACCTATCCTGCATAATGTTCCCGTGCTTTTCAATGCAAAGGGCTCGAAAAAATACATTCCGCAGAGTTTATGCCGGATTTATTTCTTCCGAGGCCCTACGTAAAACAAAGGAAAAACTCCATGGACATGGCCGCTCAAATCCACAAAACCCGCAAAGCGTTCCCGGATCTTTACCACACCATGCACTGGCTTTCCCCTGGGGCAACCAGCGCTGCTGAAGCCCTGCGAAGAGAACTGCTTGATGAGATATCCACCCACACCCAAGCCAGGTGGGAGTTTGCCGGCACCAAACTGTATACCCACGCCCTATCCCCGGGCTGTGCCCTGTGCGGACAAGGAACCTGGTCATGCCTGTTCATAAACGGCATCTGCAACGCACGATGTTTTTACTGTCCATCGGAACAAAAAGACCCGGGGCCGCCAATGACAAGTTCAATTGAATTTGAACGGCCAAAGGACTATGCAGACTATGTAAAAAAATTTGGCATCCGGGGCGTGGCGTTCAGCGGCGGAGAACCCATGATCAGCTTTGACCGGATCACCCGTTTTTTAGATCTCCTTGGCCGGGATGCGCCTGATCTTTCCCATATATGGATGTATACCAACGGCATCCTTGTCACCACAGATCGCCTGAAAATCCTTAGAGACAATGGCCTTAAGGAAATTCGTTTTGATTTGTCCGCCGTGGACTATGCCCTGGATAACCTGAAAAAGGCCGTGGGAATCATCCCCATTGTAACGGTGGAAATCCCGGCAATCCCCGAGGATCTGGAACGAACAAAGCCCCTTCTCAAAACACTTGCCGACCTTGGGGTCAATTATCTCAACCTTCACCAGATCCGGTGTACCCATTTCAACCTGCCCAAACTGATTCAGCGAGGCTACACATTTTTGCATGGTCCCGGGGTGGCTGTGCTTGAAACCGAGCTTACGGCCCTTGAACTTATTCAATACAGCCTGGATAATAACATAAACCTGCCCATAAATTATTGCGCATTCACCTATCGCCAGCAATTCCAGAAAGCTGCGGCAAGGAAACGAAATGCAAATCTTATCAAAAATGGGTGGGAGGACATTACACCCACCGGATTTATCCGAACCATGACCCTTTCAGGAGACTTAAGTTCTGTCAACAACATTTCAAAATATCTTGAAACAAAAGGTAAAAAAGGAACAGACTGGACCACCGACAAAGAGGGCATTACCATCCCCGGGAGCCTGTGGCCCAACGGCCTGGATCTTTCAGGCTTGACCCTGACAGTGAAATACCATGCCACGGCCTTGCGCGCTGCCCCGTCAATGCGCTACCCGAATATACCGATTCAACTGAATCAAGACAGGCAGGTCATTATCGAAAAGGACAACCAGCAGCAAAGTATTCAAATTGCCGGTCCAAAAATTCCTGGGTTTGCCAAGAAATTTCTGTACCCACAGGAACCTCATCCCAATCAGGCTGAATCCGACCTTGATCTTGAATTGGAAGAAAAAATTTGCAGTTTTGAAAATTTTTCCCCAGGCCTTGCCCCCTATTATTAACGACCTGTTAAGGACCGTTAAGAATTGAACCTGCGCCTTGACAAAAACCGAAGGCCTGCTCTACTGTAGCCATAACCCATGGCTCTCACAGCAGGCAGAACAAATACAGCTCTGGCTGCCCGTATCTGTTGACCATTACAACTTGGTGAAAAAATGCCTGCTAAATTCAGGATTAATCTTGAGGGCGTGGAATATTATCTTAGGACGGTTCAAAAAAATTTCGAACATATTAACGACAGCCTGGATATGCGCCGGGAACCCATGCGCAATGAAATTGTCGAAAACATGCTTGCCGGCTACCGTTACATCAACACCCTGCTTGACCAGGATTTAAGCTTGGTGGAGCAGGACGGGCTGCACCATTTCCTTGAACTTAACCATATTGTCTTGTGCGGGGAGGACTTAAAAAAAAGAAAGGATTTCCAACAACACATCCTGGCCACAAGCGACCGGTTTTACAGCCAGAAGGAATTCTGCATCAAAGACCTGCGTTCCTGGGCAAAGAATCATAAGCATATAACTCCCTGGAAACGCGCCGCCGGCCTATATATTCTCCATGTCAGCCAGCCCCAGCTCTTTTTTGAAGGCAACCACCGGACCGGCGCTCTTTTGATGAGCAGTATTCTTGTCCGTGGCGGCAAGCCCCCTTTTGTTCTGACGGTGGACAATGCCAAAGCATATTTTGACCCGTCAAGCCTTGCCAAAGCTACAAAAAAGGATATGATGGGTAAATTATATAAACTGCCAAAAATAAAAAAGAAATTTGCAAAGTTCCTTGAAGCCCAAGCCAATCCGGAATTGCTGATCCGGCCGTTTTGACGCCTGCAAAATCCTTGAAATCTACGCCTAAAGAGCCTTTTCTCCTCCTGCTGTTTTGACTTACAAGCCCCTCATCAAATCTTAACAAAATCATAACATTTCAAGAGTAGTAATAAAGTAGTAATGTTGATCGTGTTAATTCTTAACCCTTAACCCAAAAGTATAGTTTGAAATGTTGACAATTAGGAGAATCAAATGAAACTCAAATCTTTACTTAATGTTGCTTTATCCGCTGCCGTTGCAGCATCCTTCATGATTGCGGGCTCCGCAACTGCAGCGCCAATCAAAATCACCGGTGCCGGCGCAAGCTTTCCTGCACCAATTTACAGCGAATGGTTCAAAGACTTTGCCAAAAAAACCAATGGCGAAATCAAAGTGGATTACCAGTCCATCGGTTCCGGTGGCGGCATCAAAAACTTCATTGGCCACACCGTTGATTTCGGTGCCAGTGACGCAGCCATGAAGCAAAGCGAAATTGATGAGGTACCCGAGGGTGTTCAGCTGCTGCCCATGACCGCAGGTGCGATTGTTATCGCCTACAACCTGCCCGGCATTGACGGACTCAAACTGCCCCGGGACGTATATCCCGAAATTTTCCTGGGCAAGATCACCAAATGGAATGACGCCAAAATCGTTGCTGCCAACCCCGGCGTAAAACTGCCTGATACCCCCATCACCGTTGTTGTGCGTTCTGACAAATCCGGAACGACCTTTGGTTTCACCGGTCACTTAAGCGCCATCTCTTCTGATTTCAAATCTGCTGTAGGCCAGGGCACAATGGTTCAGTGGTCCGCCGGCAACATGGTAAAAGGCAAAAAAAATGACGGTGTATCTTCCGCCATCCGCCAGACGCCTGGCGCCATCGGTTACACCGAATACGGTTTTGCCAAGCTGAACAAACTGCCCACGGCATGCCTGGAAAACAAAGCCGGCAAATTTGTATGCCCCGGACCTGAAGGAGGTGCTGCGGGACTTGCCAACGCTGTGCTGCCCGAAAACATGATCGTGTTCATCGACGATCCTGAAGGCGATACATCCTACCCCATTGTAACCTTTACCTGGATGATGTTCTACAAAAAGAATAAAAGCGCAGAATTGGCCGAAGCGCTTCGCAACATGGTTGAATACTGCCTGGATGAAGGTCAGAAAATAGCCGACAAAGCCGGTTATATCCCCCTTCCCGAAAGTGTTGTAGAAAAAGTTAAAGCCGCTTCCAAAAACATTCAATAAGATTTATCCTCTTACTTGATCAGGGGCACTTTCATGATTAAAATGAAAGTGCCCTGTTTCTTATTCCGGAGACTAAAAAAAAATGGCCGACAATGAATCTTTGGGTAACATCGGTGGCAGGACATTATCCAAACCGCCCACCCCGGGAGACATTTTTTTTGACAAATCATTCAGGTTTCTGACCCGCGCCTTTACCTGGGCCACCATTTTCCTGCTGGCCTTCATCGTCTATAAAATCGGAGGGGAAGCGCTGCCGGCTTTTTCGGATCTGGGAATCAACTTTTTGTTCACCTCTGCCTGGGATTCAAGCGAAGATTTGTACGGTCTTCTGCCCCAAATATGGGGAACACTTTACAGTTCGTTTCTTGCCCTCATCCTTGGCGGTTTTTTCGGAATCACCATTGCAATATTCATTACCCAGGATTTTCTTCCATATCAAATTGAAATTACATTAAAAAATATTATTGAACTGCTTGCCGCCATCCCAAGCGTTGTTTACGGGCTGTGGGGCATTTATGTTCTGGTTCCCCTGATCCGTCCCTTTGCCAATTTTCTGCACGAGTATCTGGGCTGGATTCCTTTTTTTTCCACCCGGCTTTCGGGCCTGGGCCTTCTTCCGGCAGCACTGGTGCTGTCCATCATGATCCTGCCCACGGTTGCAGCCATTTCCCAGGATGCCTTCAAAGCCATACCCCATAAAACCAAGGAGGCGGCCTTTGGCATGGGCACCACCCGCTGGGAGGCCATTCTGCTGGTTTTGCTGCCCACGGCATCCGGTGGTATTTTCGGTGCCCTTGTACTGGGGTTTGGCCGGGCACTTGGTGAAACCATGGCCCTTGCCATGCTTATCGGCAGTATGTCCACCGTTACGCTGTCCGTCCTTTCCCCGGCAGACACCATTGCCGCCCTTCTGGCCAACACCTTTCCCGAAGCAGATCGAGGACTTGAAACCGGCGCGCTGATGTATGCCGCCTGCGTACTCTTGCTGATTACCCTGCTCGTGAATATTGCAGGTGCTGTCATTGTTGCCAAGACAACACAGGGAGGAGATAAAAGATGAGCCAGACCGGCCTTGAACACCCGAAGTTGGAACGGCAGCCCATGGAGCCAAGGGCGCTTAAATCGATCATTCTAAGCGCCATCACCATTGTCTGCGCGATCACAGCATGTATTCCCTTATTTTCAGTTCTTATCATGCTGTTCTACCGGGGCGGCAAGCGACTGACCTTTCAACTGTTCTACACCCTGCCGCCAGGTGCTTTTGACAGCGCCGGGGTCGGCGGATTCGGCAATGCCATCTTGGGTACCGCTTTTATGGTGGGTATTGCCGGTTTGATCAGCGTCCCTTTTGGCATCCTGGCAGCAATTTATCTGGCAGAACTTGACCCCTACAGCAAAATTTCCGAAATTGCCAGATTCTGCGCAAAAACCATGACCGGTCTGCCATCTATTATTGCCGGCGTTTTTGCCTATGCTATTGTTGTCCTTGTCATGGGTCATTACTCTGCATGGGCCGGGGGCATTGCTCTTTCCCTGCTGATGATCCCCACCGTCATGCTCACGGCCGAAGAAGCCATTAAAATGGTGCCCAACCCCATGCGCGAAGCAGCCTACGGCATGGGGTGCACCCCGGCCCAGAGCCTGATAAAGGTCATTTTACCCGTTGCCATGCCAGGCATCATCACAGGTGTTGTCCTTGCTGTGGCCAGGGCTGCCGGAGAAACGGCACCGTTGCTGTTCACAGCACTTTTTTCCGAAAGCTGGCTTTCCCCCAACGATCCCACGGCATCTTTGGCCGTACTGATCTACAACTGGTCATCCAGCCCCTATGAAAATCTTATTGAACTGGCCTGGGCCGCATCGCTGATCCTCGTTGTACTGGTATTTATCCTCAACATTCTCAGCCGCACCATTGGTGGTAAAATAAAACGATAGCTTTAAATCATGAACAAGGGAGTATAAACGCCCATGGAAGCATTAAAAGAAATAGATGCAAACGAAACCTATGAAAACGACCTGCCGACGGATGTTGCATTGGATTGTAAAGCCGAACGAATTTATTACGGGGATTTCCTTGCTGTCCGGGACACCCACGTACCCATCAAAAGAAACCAGATCACCGGCTTTATCGGGCCTTCCGGCTGTGGTAAAAGTACGGTGCTTAAAAGTATCAACCGCATGAATGACCTGATCCGGGGGTTCCGGTTTGTGGGGGATATTCGTTTCCACGGAGTCAATATCTATGCCGCCAATATCGACCCCGTGTCGGTTCGTCGCAACATCGGCATGGTGTTCCAACAACCCAATCCCTTTTCAATGTCCATCTTTGACAACGTGGCATTTGGCCTGCGCTTGAATCGTTATAAAGGGAACATGCAAGAAAAGGTTGAAAAGGCCCTCAGAAGTGCTGCCCTGTGGAAAGAGGTAAAGGACAAACTTAAAAACAACGGACTGTCCCTTTCCGGCGGCCAGCAGCAGCG